>NZ_JBQPRC010000007.1:0-120698 GCF_052266745.1 Jeotgalibaca sp. A127 | reverse complement strand
ATAGTTGTGCGGTGGCGATGGCGAGAAGGCCACACCTGTTCCCATCCCGAACACAGAAGTTAAGCTTCTTAGCGCCGATTGTAGTGAAGGGTTTCCCTTTGTGAGAGTAGGACGCTGCCGCGCAAAATTAAAACACCTTGGATTATTTATTAATCTAAGGTGTTTTTTGGTGCCCTCAAATACAAATTATTATCTTTTTACTATCTTCAATGCTAAACTGAACTTGATATTGGAAAATGAGAGGGGAATTATTATGGAGTTTGTTAAACATGGCAATGGCTATCGAAAGCTGGATGAATCAGGGAAGATGGTAGCAGAAATCACTTACAAGCCGATTGATGATAACACAGTGGGAGCTAACCATACCTTTGTTGATCCTTCATTGCGTGGTCAAGGAGTAGCCGAAAAGATGCTTGATCATTTAGTAGATGAAATGCGTAAAGAAGGCAAGAAGATTGTTGCACAATGTTCTTATGTAGTTACGCAATTTGATAAAAAACCTGATAAATATGCTGATGTCATGGCAGAAAAGAAGTAGGACACAGCTTATTGGAGAGGACTTTGAAATAAAAGTCCTCTTTACTTTTCTCAAAATAGTTTTATAATAATTCTTGTATGTGCTAGCACATCAAAAGCCGGATTAGCTCAGTTGGTAGAGCATCGCACTCGTAACGCGGGGGTCACAGGTTCAAGTCCTGCATCCGGCATACTGAAAAAAATAGATATATCAAGGTTTTCATGACCTTTGATATATCTATTTTTTGTAGCCAAGATAGTTGATTTGAATGATTTAGTGGAGTATGGTTTGTCATGAATGAAACTATTAAGGAGGTGGGAAAAATGACATTCAATTACGAACTCGATTTTGATAATATCAATTTTCGCGAACAACCTGAACTGTACAGAGTGGGTCGAGGAGAACAGGGTGTTCTGCTTGTAGAACCTTACAAGAGCGAAATTCTTCCGCACTGGCGCTTCAAAACTCCAGAAATTGCCAAGGAGTCATCTGAAAAAATATATCAGATGTACCTGGATTACAAGAAAGCCGCAGATTTTGTGGGAATGGATATGGCCAGGAAATTTCTACAGATGGGATACACCCGCTCCCGACGCTATGCCAACTATAAGGGCGGCAGGAAGTACGATGAAAAAGGCGAAATAAAAGAACGGACGCTTAATGAAGAAAAGGCAGCCTCCGCAGCCATATTCATGGAAAAATGGAAAATCGTGAGGGAAGATCAAGACTACCTCAAGCTGAAGAAAGAGCACCAGAAGAAATATGGCTGAAAATTGGTAATCACGGTTTTTCCTGCACTGCTTGTCGTTGCTGGCGACGCAAAATCAGTTTGTAGAGTCGTTCCAAACGGGGACGGTTATAGCGTTGCGCCATGATGAAAGGGATATTTGCCAAGAGGGCATAGATTACCATGATACTACCAGCCCAGGGTGGATTCCAGATGAAAAAAAGAAATGCGGGTGGAATCAAGGCCCAATGCGTCAGTTCGGCCCGTTTGGTCTCAATGATGAATTTCCGCAGGCCGTCTAAATCCGTGCCCTGTAAATTGGTTTTGTTATAGGCATTTTTAACAATTATGCTGCCGTCCGGGAGGAACCTTTTCCAATTGCGGATGCCGAAGAGGCTGTTCCAAAAATCGCCGTTCCGTTCCCATTCCCATGGCCGGAAACCTTTTTCCGTCCGCGCATACCAGTCATCGGGAACTTTCATGAAGAAGAGAGAGATTGCCATATGGAAGAAAAACCAAGCTACAAAATCAAGGATGATAATCCACGCGACAGGTAACGTGACGAACATATGGCAACCTCCTAAAGTTTTATTTTCCGCCCTTTCCAGGAGACACTCTTGAATACGAATGTTTGGAGAGCCGACCAACCAAAAAGAAAGACGAAATAAATAAATAGCACTGGATAACAAAATAAAGCGAGCCAATAGAAGCGACCAGATTTCCTTGCCATTCTGAAAAACAGCATGAAATACAAGAGATATCCAACAATAGCAACCAATAATTCAAAAGGCTTTCCTAGCAAAGCGGCAACTATTAAATAGAAAAATGTAGTTAGAGCACCGGTTATCCAGAAGCTCGTGCAAATTAATAGAAAAGGATGCGTCGCGACTGAACCGGAAGCAAAACTTTTAGCCCAGCCCTCAGCCAGACTACCAATCCCATCAGGATACATCCGAAAATGCAAAGTATGTTTACCCGAAAAGAGTGAAACCGGAAAATCCTGTTCGTGGAAGTATTTCCCTAGTGCAACATTCTCCATAATGGAGTCACGAACTTTTTTGTGGCCACCTACTTGAAAATAAGCGGACCTTGTACAAAGCAATGACGGACCAAAAGCACCCGCAGGTCTCAGACGGTTTCCTAAAACAGAAAAATAATTCATTCCGGTAAGGACCATAATATTAAAAACAGTTGATAAGTTTTCGTATAGGTGATGGACTATGTGGTAGGGTTGAATTGAAAGAACGCCTTCTTCTTGAAAGTGATTTATAATTCGAAGGAGGCTATCGGTTTCTGGGAAAAAGATATCCGCATCCAGAAACAATAACCAATCCCCAGCTGCGGCTTGGGCGCCATACCAACAGGCCGCTGACTTGCCAACCCAGCCAGACTTGTCGGCTTTAAATTGAATAACCTCTGCACCGTATTTTTTGGCAATGAGGGCAGTCTGGTCTTGGGAATGATCATCGATGACTAAAATTTCAAGTGGTTGGTAAGTTTGTTTTCTTAAGGAATCCAGGAGAATCGGCAAATTTTTCTCTTCATTTCTAGCTGGAATAATAATGGATACGTGTTTATTTCTTTTTTTGAGCTGCTCCCTATTTTCCGTAAGCGTTGGAACATGCCAGAGCATCGCCAATCCACTTAATAACGATAAAACTAAAATAATGACATAAATATAAAGCACGATTCTCCCTCCTTAGAAAATTTTTTTCCGTAGTTTTCGTAAGGCTTGTAGTGCTGATTTTGAGTAGGGTGGAAATTGCTTGGAAAGTCCTAGGGGAGCCTTTTTGGAATAAACAGCTCGTGGATAAGTAAAAGCTTGGAAACTAGCCTCACCGTGATATCTGCCAAGGCCGCTCTTTCCTTTCCCACCAAATGCTACAAAAGGATTCACTGCGTGCATAATAACTTCATTAATGCTGAAAGATCCACTTTCCAAACCTTTTTGCAATTCCTCAATCGTTTCTTTTTTTGAACTAAAAACATATATACACAAAGGAATCGGTAGCCGATTCAATTCTGCTTTCAGATCGTCCAGCGAATCATAAGGGATTACGGGAAGAATGGGCCCAAATATCTCATCTTTGGTAACCTCACTGCGGGGTTTAACATCCACCAATAAAGTCGGCGCAATATAGCGGTTTTCCTCAGAATATTCACCACCGTAATAAATCTTCCCATCATCCAAATAACGTAAAACTTTGTGGAACTGTTCAGCATGAATAATCCGCCCATAATCTGGCGAAAGTTGCGGATCTACTCCATAGAATGCTTGAATCTGTGATTTCATTTTTTCCAGAAACGAACCCAACTGTTCACGAGGAACATATATCGTATCCGGAGCGATACAACTTTGGCCCGCATTTAAGAATTTGCCCCAAGCAATCTTTTTGACCGCCGCATCATTAACACCAGATTCATCCAAAATACAGGGATTCTTCCCACCTAATTCCAATAAAACCGGGGTTAAATGACTCGCCGCTGCCTCATACACTTTCGTGCCGGTCTCAGGACTCCCCGTGAAAAAAATGAAGTCCCATTGCAGCCTGGTTAAACTTTCTGCAACTTTGCTGTCCCCCTCAACCACATATAAAACCTTTTTTGGAAAATAAACAGGCACAAGTTTCGAGAGGAGTTTACTTGTTGCTGGCGCAAATTCGGAAGGTTTTAGAACAACGCCATTTCCACCCGCCAGCGCACCAATGACCGGCATCAATGCTAACTGTAAAGGATAATTCCAGGGGGCTAAAACCAACACACTGCCATAAGGATAATAAGAAGTGACGACTTTATCTTTGCCTGACAATAAAAAGCGACCCTGTGAAAGAGGTTTTAACCAGTCAGCTAAATTCTTCTGTGCATATTCAATTTCATTCAACAACACCCCCAGCTCAGAAGCATAAGCTTCTACTGCCGGTTTACCAAGATCTTTTTTTAGAGCCAAGAGCCATTCGGACTCATGTTCCTCTAATAGTCGTTTTAGTTGTGAGAGGGCGTAAAGCCGATGATCTAATCCTGTACACCCTAACTCGCAACTGCGTTGACGCTGTATTTTTTGAATGTCTTCAATCAGATCCAGATTATCGGTAACCATAAACAGGACACCTCATTATCGGTTTTTTTCTTTTTTGACGATTTTATCACTCACTTGTTGGCCACTGAGAGTAACCATTGGCATACCGCCACCTGGGTTGACCGTTCCGCCTACAAAATAGAGATTGTCATATTTCTCACTCTCTTTTTCATGCTTGAAACCGCGATTTGCTTTACGGTTTGAGACTGTTCCGTAAATAGCCCCACGATGGGAGTAATAGGTTTCTTGAATATCTTCCGGCAACCATCTGTTTTTTACAACCGTTCTTTTGCGTAAATCAGTCAAGCCCATTTCTTCCAACTTGATGAGCACCCGTTCCTCTAATGCATCATAGTCCGCTTTTGTAAAAGGTTTATCCTGAATGTAGGGGATATGGGGGAGGACCTTTATGTTCTCGTGGCCAGGGATTGTCTGGGACTCATCCGTTTTATTGACATTTACCAAATAAATCGTTGGATCATCGGGTAATTCGTGCTTATGGAAAATTTGATTAAAGCTTTTTTCCGGGTTTTTTGAAAAGAAAAAGTTATGATGTGCAAGCTGTGGGTACTCACCTTTAACCCCTAGGTGAAGAACCAATCCGGAACTTGCCGGTTCGAATTTTTCTTCCAGCTTTTTGGTGAATTTTTCACTCTCGCCCAATAACTTGTCATAAGCTGGAATAACTTCCATATTGGAAATAAAATAATCGGCTTCTACTAATGTACCATCTGCAAGTTCAGCCGATACAATTTTGTCACCATCGGAATTCAGGCGAATAATTTCCTGGTTCGTATAGAAATCAACACCGATTTCTTTCCCTAGTTTTACAATGCCTTCAGCTATCCCATGCATGCCACCCGGTACATACCAAATGCCTTGTTTATGTTGCATATAAATCATCATATTTAAAACTGCAGGTGCATCGTAAGGAGAAGAGCCCACATATTTGATGAAATAAGCAAGCATGTCCCGCAATTTTTGATTTTTGATGCGTTTTGCAATCGCATCATACATCGTTGTAAGAAGGTCGAAACCCTTGATTGAATCAATGAGTCCATGATGACGGAACACTTCAGCCGTATTATCGAGCCCCTCGTTAAAATAACCTTCTTCGGTGATTTCATATAGTTTGCGGGCATATTCCAGAAATTCCCGGTACTCATCCATATCCTGTTTACTTAATTCTGAATTTTTTTCAGCCATTTTTTCCAAATCGCCGTAGAGATCCAAAATACTGCCATCTGGAAAGAAGGAACGCCATTCATGCTCTACCCGTTCCGTCGAAATGTAATCTTCCATCTTTACATCACTATTAGTAAAGAGTTTTTCAAAAATAGGTTTCATTGTCAAAATAGAGGGACCTAAATCGAAACCGAAGCCGTCTGTATTCAAACGATTGAGCTTTCCGCCTAAGTGCCCATTTTTTTCATAAAGTGATACCTTAAAACCTTGCTGTGCCAAGGATACTGCTGCAGATAGTCCACCTAAACCGCCGCCAATCACTATTGCTGTTTTTGCCTGATGCATGTCTGTCCCTCCATTTAATAAAACATTTTGAATATCAAAATCATCTTACCTTATATCGCACACGATGTAAAACGTTTTCTTTTTTAACTTTTTTGAGTTATTATTGTTTACATCGTACAAGATATAAAATATGATAGTGGTAACATTAATAAAATTCGAGAGAGATGGTGCGGCATGTATAGTGAGAAAAAGAAGGTAATCGTAATAGGAGCCGGGGTAGCTGGTTTATCAAGTGCGGTTCGCCTACAAAAAGAAGGTTATGCAGTTGAGATTTATGAAAAAGAAAGTATCCCTGGTGGGAAGATGCATGTTATTGAAAAAGATGGCTTTAAATTTGATTTAGGCCCAACCATTGTGATGATGCCGGAGCTTTATCGTGAGGTTTTTGAGTTTGCCGGAAAAAATCCCGACGATTACATTCCGATGAAACGTTTGGACCCCATGTATCGTTCTTATTTCGATAAAGGGACGGAAAGTATTGATATTTCTTCCGATCTTGTGCAGCTTATGAAGACACTTGAAGCAAGAAGTCCACAAGATGCGGCTGGTTTCCTGCAATACTTGAGCAGCATCTACGATCGTTTCTCGGTAGCGCGGGATTATTTCATCCAACGTCCTTTCAGAAAGAAAAAAGATTTCTATAATCCGTTTATGTTGCAACAAGCTTTGAAATTAAAAACATTCGATTCAGCGACAGACTCCATCTCCAAATTCGTTAAAGATGAAAAAATCCAGCAAATGCTGACTTTCCAAACCCTGTATATTGGCGTCAGTCCCAAGAATGGTCCATCACTCTACACGATCATTCCCATGATTGAACTTCTCTATGGTATTTGGTATATCGATGGGGGCATGCACAAAATGGCAGAAGGAATGGAAAGTGTATTCCTGGAGTTAGGGGGTAAAATCCACTATAATTCTCCCGTTGAAGAAATTGTGGTTGAAGAGGGTCGTGCGACTGGTATCCGTGTAAATGGCGGGGAACAAAGTGCTGACTATGTCGTTTGCAATGCTGATTTCCCTTATGCAATGAAGAATTTAGTGAAGAATGAAGGAGCTAAAGGCAAATACACGGATGAAAAGATAGATAAGATGAAATATTCTTGTTCTTGTTTTGTACTTTATTTAGGGATGGACCGTAAATATGAGGAACTGGAACACGTGCATACTTTCGTCTTTTCTGAGGATCTGGATAAGAACCTTGAACAAGTCTTTTCCGGGGAATTTGTAGAGGATCCTTCCATTTATATCGTGGCAGCTTCAAAAGTTGATCCAACTGTTGCACCAGAAGGGAAAGAGGGACTGTATGTCTTGGTACCTGTTTCAGACTTGGCAACAGCTGATTATGATTGGAACGACGAAGCAACTGCCAAGTATTACCGTAAGAAAGCCTTGGATGCCGTCAGCAATTTGCCGGGCATGGCTAATGTGGAGAATGAAATAATTTCCGAAAGTATGATCACGCCGTTAGATTTCCAGGACCGATTTAATGCCTACAATGGTGCTTGTTTTGGATTGCAACCAACCTTGTTGCAGAGTAATCACTTCCGCCCGCAAGCGAAAGCAGAAGCATGCGAAAATCTTTATTTTACAGGAAGTAGTACGCATCCTGGAGCGGGTGTTCCAATTGTCCTTTTATCCGGAAAAATTGCCGCCGATGAATTAATGCTTGACGACAATAAATAAAGTGAAAGGGTGAATGCAATGGCAGGAACCGACTTGAAGAAAGATTATGCTTACTGTGAAAAAGTGATAAAAGCTTCTTCGAAAAGTTTTTATACGGCCTTTTCAAAGTTACCTAAGGAAAAAGCGGAGGCCGTCTATGCAATCTATGCATTTTGTCGACAAGCCGATGACACGGTGGACGCGAACGAGCCGATAGCGTTGAAGAAAAAGAAATTAATGCAACTGGAAGAGGAGCTGACAGCCTTCACCCAGGGAGAAACGCCTGATCACCCAATGTGGCGAGCGTTACGCGATGTTTTTACACGTTATGATATGGATGCAGCACCATTTTTTGATCAACTTGAAGGGCAGAAACGTGATCTATCCTTTCAAGAAATTACGGATTTGGCAGCTTTGAAAGAATATAGTTACTATGTAGCTGGTTCGGTCGGATTGATGCTATTGCCTATTCTGGCCCATCAAAAAGGAATAAACAAGGAAATAAAAGAAAGTGCTATATCCCTTGGTGTTGCAATGCAATTGACAAACATTTTACGGGATGTGGGCGAGGATTACCGCGATAACGACCGTATCTATTTGCCAACTGAGTTGTTGAACCACCATCATGTGCAATTGGAAAAAGTGATGCAGATGGGGCCTGACCAAGCCTTCATCGCTTTATGGGAAGAACTGGCCAAAGAGTCGGAAGAGGGGTATCAGAACTTTTTCGGTAGTATTCATTTGTTTGATAAAGATTGTCAGTTACCCGTTTTGGTTTCCGCAAAACTTTACAGTGGTATTATGGATAGTGTCCGCAAGAATGATTATGATTGCCTCAATAAAAGAAATTTTGTTCCTGAAGTTAAAATGACGGAATTGATTCTTGAAGCAAGAAAACTATTAAAGAAACGGTGATTTAATGGATGAGTCTATTTTTGATCGGCGCCTCGATGAACAGCTATGTTTTCGGCTATATCGTGCCTCGAGTGGCATCAACAAAATGTATGCCCGGGCACTGCAGACTTTTAACCTGACATTCCCCCAATATTTAGTTTTACTCGCTTTGTGGGATGACGAAGGGGTACCTATCAGTTCCATTGGAGCAAATACCGGCATGGGGATTGGCACATTGAATCCGATACTGAAACGAATGGAGGCAAGCGGGTGGATTGAAAAGAACCCGCATCCTTCTGATAAAAGAACCATACTAATTTTTTTATCAGCAAAAGCCAAAGAAAGTAAGTCATTGATAAATCGGTCGATTCTCAAGGAACTGGAAACCTGTAACTTTTCGGGAGTTGATTTGCCCGAGTTAATGAAACAACTTTCGAGTTTACAACAACGTCTAGACGAGATAAATGATTAAATTTAATGGAGGTTAACGGATATGGGGATTTATGATATTCCAGTAACAACAGAAAATGGCGAAACATATAAATTAGATCGTTATAAAGGGAAAACAATGCTGATCGTCAATACAGCGACCAAGTGTGGCCTTGCACCCCAGTTTGATGAATTGCAAAAACTGTTTGAAAAATATCAAGACCAAGATTTTGTAGTCCTGGGTTTTCCTTCCAATCAGTTCAAACAAGAAGTGGCTACTGCGGGCGCAGCCGCTGAGTCATGCCGAATGACTTATGGTGTATCATTCCCCATGCATAAAATTGTAACAATAAATGGAAAAGATGCCCATCCTCTTTTCAAACTTTTAACTGAAGAAACCAAAGGTATTTTGGGAAGTGCCATCAAGTGGAATTTCACCAAGTTCCTGGTAGATAAAAACGGGGATGTCATCAAACGCTTCGGGCCAACTGAAGAACCACTGTCTTTCGAAAATGAAATAGCAGCTTATTTGTAAAATGGATTTTTTGGCTAGTCGCGGCAGCATGGTGCCGTGACTAGTTTTTTTTAGGAGGTTTGATACAATAACCTTAACAAATATTCTGGCAGGAGGGATTGGATGTGTCAGTAAAAATTACGCGTAAGACGGGTTGGATTGGTCTCCTTGTATCAGTAAAAATCCGTATAAATGGTGATAAAGTTGCAAGAATTAATGATAACCAAACCATTGAGATGGAACTGCCAACAGAAGAAGCAATGATTCAAGTTACCCAACAAGGCTTTCGCAGTAATAAGCTGCAAGTTAAAAAGGGCGACAAACTCATGATACAAATGCGCAAGAGTGCAAAAATTATATATTTATTAATGTCTTTTACACCGCTATTATCCATTCTTTTTCTGTCAGGGTATGAGCATCAATTCCTGATTGGCCTGGTAGCCATTCTGGGGCTGGGTGCAAGTTTATTTCTTTTTAATGCTTATACAATCACTAAAATACCTTAATCCATATCATTAGGAAATGACACTTTTTGTTGTTACGCTTATTTTGTAAGGCAGTAAAACAAGAGGAGGATTTTTTATGCGTAAAAAAACGATTCTGATAACAGGTGCAGGGACGGGCTTCGGTAAAAATATCGCCTTTAGATTAGCGGAAAAGGGACATGATGTCATTGCCGGTGTCGAAGTAATGTCGCAAGTATCGGCTTTGGAAAAAGAAGCACGGGAAAAAGGGTTGGAAATGAGACTCGAACAACTCGATGTAACGAATCCTAAAGACCGCGAAAAAGCCTGGAAATGGGACATCGATATTTTAGTGAATAACGCCGGTATTAAAGAAGGTGGTTCCTTAGTGGATATCCCAGAAGAAAACTTGCGCCGTCAAATGGAAGTAAATGCGATTGCGCCCATGATTTTAACCAAAGAATTTGCGCGCAAGATGGTGCAGAATAACAAAGGCCGGATCATATTCGTATCGTCCATTTCTGGACTGGCTGCAAATCCATTTTCGGGCCCGTACGCGGCTTCCAAGCACGCGGTTGAAGCTTTTGCGGAAGCATTGAGTATGGAATTGCAGGAATTTAAAGTCGAAGTCGCAACCATCAATCCAGGTCCTTATTTGACTGGATTCAATGACCGTGAATTTGAAACCTGGAAAAATTGGGATGATGATCCTGCTACGCGCGTCTTTGATTACGAAAAGCTCGCTTTTGCGATGGAGCAGTTCGATCCCGATGAAGTAACGGAACCAGCCATCAAAGTCATTTTGGGTGAAACCAAGACCTACCGCAACCTTATTCCGGAAAAAATGATTCCGATGATTAAAGAAAAAATGGATGCAGTATGGCAAAAAACCACCGATGATAAATTAGGTAAACGGCATCCATCTGTGCAGAAGTCTTATGACGCTGAACCAGGAATGAAAGCATAATCTAAAAAGGGCCAGGACACGTGTCCTGGCCCTTTTTGTATTTAAAACGCAAATTCTTCTAAGAAAATTCGTTCTGGATCAACATGATTATCTGCCAACATTTTCTTAGCGGCATTTAACATCGGAGGGGGCCCACAAATATAATAATGGGCTTCATCATAAAGATCTCCCGCACCAATTTCCTGTAAATATTTGGGGGAAATGAACCCATGGGCGTACCCTGGCACTTCCTCATTGCTGAAGATAAAATGATAGGTGAAATTCGGAAATTCTTTTGCCAGTCGGTCCAATTCCTCCACCAACATAATATCTTCTTTAGTAGCCAAGCCCCAGACAAAGAAAATGCGCCGATCGGATTTATTCGCGATTTCGTGGCGTAAAATACTCAAGTTGGGTGTAACACCGATACCACCAGAAAGAAGAACCATCGGGGTCTTAGCCATTGCGGCCTCTTTAGGAAAGTAATCGCCATAAGGGCCATCCAGAGTCACTTTATCACCGGGCTTGACTTGATTGAGGGTCCGGGTAAAGTCACCTGACTCTTTGATAATCATTTGGAGTTTTTCCTTGCTGTGTTCAGGGGAACTCGAGAGGGAAAAGGGGTGACTTTCATTTGCTACATCTGAATCGACAAACCTCAGGAAGGCATATTGTCCTGCTTTATATGTCAGAACAGGTTGATTGTCAGCCGGAATTAATTCGAGCTGGTATAAGCTTTGGGTCGGCTTGCTAATGCTGTGGACGCTATACCTTGGTAAACGCATCAAGTTTATTTTGTAGATAGCATACCAACCTAAAACCACAATAGTGTAGGTAGTCAATAAGGTCATGAATATGGCATTTGAGGAGACGAAACGCAAGTTGAACAAGTGGAAATATATGGCCACGATTGCCAATAATGATAAACGGTGCAACCATAATTGCCGCTCACGTTTATATATAGTGTCTTTCCGTTTCATTAATTTTTTGGAGCGTTTGATGAAGGTGTTGGACAGTACAAAAACACCTGTCAATATGACGATAAGGAGCGAGAAAGCCCCGATAAAACCAAAAAGTGAGGCAGTGGATACTTGACCGGAAAAAATAACGGCGAAACCATTCCATTGATTCAGGAAGTGAATGAGGACCGCTAAGAGTGCTGCCATTCCCATAAAGCCGTGGACCGCATATAAATTTGGCAGGCCGATATGGTGCTCGATGACCTTGATTCTAACGGAAATCAACACTTGGGTCAGCATAAGGGAATAAGCAAACAAACCGCAAGCAAATGAAACGAGTACTTGCCATGAACCCGGGGTCCATTCCAACAAAAGGGTGCCTAATAAACTAATGAAAATAAGCAATGCCAAACTTGGGAAAAGTAGACGCATATATATTTTAGTCATATCTATTCCTCCAATAGGAAAATTACCTGTCCTACACTGTTAAACGACATGATTATTATGCAATTATTGTATCATTAACGACTTTTTATTAAAATTTTTATACTCATCGACACCTTTCTTAAAAATGATAAATATACTATAATCAAAATAGTGATAATTTGGAGGGAGCATTATTAATGAAACAACCAGACTTAACAGTAACGAGTAAATCACTTATTGAAGTGGATGGATTCAAATTTAAAGATTTAAATGGAAACGGTATCTTGGATGCTTATGAGGATTGGCGGTTGACAAGCGAAGAACGTGCTAAAGATTTAGTTAGCCAAATGACTACTGATGAAAAAGTGGGTATGATGCTCATCAACCAAATGAATATGGGTAAAGCGAAAAAAGAAGGCGACAATACACAAGTTTTGGATGAAGAATTCGAAAAGGCTGATGGCTCACCAATGAAACGTCGCGATAAGTACCCTTCGACAGAAACAATGGAACGATTGAAATTACGTCATTTCATTTTGCGCGACAATATGCCAAGCGAAGATATTGCGGAATGGGTTAACAAAGTTAATGAAGTAGCGGAGGCAACACGCTTAGGAATTCCGGCTCTTATTGCATCGAACTCTCGTAATGAAAACAGTGACGTTACCATTGAAGGTGATAAAACAGAAGGTAGTTTCTCACTCTACCCAGGAACATTGGGAATAGCGGCTGCTGTCCAAGGTGAGTTATCAGCTGGTGCTGATTATACATTAGTGGAGGAATTTGCTGAAACGGTGCGTAAAGAGTGGTTGGCTGCAGGAATCCGCAAGGGGTACATGTATATGGCCGATATTGTAACAGATCCAAGATGGCAACGGTCGTATGGGACATTCGGTGAAAATCCTGATTTGGTTGGAGAGATCATTAGCCGCTTGATTCCGGGTATCCAGGGAGAGAAACTGTCTGAAGATTCCATTGCGATGACAATCAAGCATTTCCCGGGTGGTGGACCACGTGAAAATGGGTTTGATCCGCACTACTTAGCCGGTAAATGGAATGTATACCGCACTCCTGGCAGTTTGGAAGATTATCATTTACCATCGTTTACTAAAGCAGTAGAAAAAAACCCCAGCTCCATCATGCCTTATTATTCTGCACCAAGCATTGAAAAAAGTCATTGGCAAGCAATTGAGGGGGAAATTGTACCCTTTGAAGAAGTGGGAATGGCTTTTAATGCGTATATGCTCCAAACTTTATTGCGGGATAAACTTGGCTTCAAGGGCTATGTTAACTCTGATTCCGGAGTAACAGATAATACGGCTTGGGGAATGGAAGAGGCAAGTGTTCCGGTTCGTTTTGCCAAAGTTGTGAATGCTGGAACGGACATTATTGGCGCAACTAATGATGTCGGGAATTTAAAAGCAGCTGTTGTGAAGAACTTCATTGCACCCCAACGTATCGACCAAGCAAACGTACGGTTGTTGAAGGAAATGTTTGATCTCGGGTTGTTTGATGATAAGACATACGTGGATGTCGAAGCTGCGAAAGCTGTTCGTTTAGAGCAAGCAGGTAGAGAAAAAGCTTATGAAGCTCATCTTAAATCCGTGACATTATTGAAAAATGAAGCAGGTTTGCCAGTCGGCAAAGACAAAGTTTATGTGGAAGCTTTCCATAAAAACTTGGAAAAAGCAGAAAAAATTACTCAAAATGCACGCGAAGTTGCAAAAGAGTTAGGCATTTCACTCGTTGATGACTATAAGGAAGCTGAGACAGCAATCTTGTTCCTACAACCTGAAAGTGGTGATTACTTCAATGCTACTCCAGGTTTACTGGAACTGGAAATTTGTGAAGATAAGACAAACATTGCCATGAATGGTGATACTTATAAAGAAACGACTCTTTCCAATTATAAGCGCTTTGAAAAAATCGCTGATGAGATGCGAGCAGCCGGGAAGACAGTGGTTGCCAGCGTAAATATCACGTTGCCGTGGATTTTAGGAAATGTAGAGCCAAAGGTAGATATTTTAATCGCTGGCTATGATACCTTCCTTAAGGCACAGCTGGAAGTTTTAATTGGCAATTATCAACCAAAAGGTAAATTGCCGCTGACTTTGCCGAAAAATACGGCTGTTATTGCGGTAGACGAACATGGCGTTTGTGTATCCCGCAATGATGTTCCGGGATATGACAAGGACAAATACTTCCGTGAAGGCATGACCTATGCTTATGAAGATACATCGGGAAATGTTTATAAATTTGGATATGGCTTAACTAAATAATAACGAAAGTCAGAGCGGAAATAGATCGCTTTGACTTTTTTCTTTTACGGATTATTCTCTAATCTTTTGCTGAACCGGTGTTTCTCATCATCAACAAATATAAAAAAAGTTTCATTTCTCATAAAGCCGAGGCGTCAACTTTTGTAAACGCTAACTAATTCAAAACCAAAATTATGATTAAAAATAAATTAAAAAATGGTTTGACATTCTCATTTTGTAAAGGTAAAGTAAGGGCACTAAAGAACAGACAAGGAGCGTTAACTATGACGAACAAGCAAACCTATTTCGCAAATCCGAATAATAACGCTCATGCAGCAATTATTTTATTAATTAAGCCCTAGGATTCTAACTATTAAATTAGTTGAGTCCTCATTTGTGTACCATTGAGGGCTTGGCATTTCTGAAGCCCTTCGATGCGAAGGGCTTCTTTTTTTATTTGCTGGTCTGAGAACTTGAGTATTGCTTACGAACTATTTGGAGGTGTCAGCATGAAAAAATATTTATGGAAAAGGTTTATGATTGGATTCGTTGTTCTATTTTTTATCACTTTTCTGTCTTATATGATTATTAACTTTGCACCAGGAGATCCGGCAACCTTATATGTGAGTGCCGATGCTACTGAAGAGCAAATCAATCAAGTGAGAGAAAGCTTAGGTCTGGATAAACCCCTCCTGATTCGTTACGGCTATTGGCTAAAAGAGCTCCTGCAAGGAAACTTAGGTAATTCGTTTGCGACTCGCCAACCGGTTATGAACATTCTGATGGAAAGAGTAGGCCCGACCGTAATCTTGATGGGGTCATCCCTAGTGGTGGCATATCTGATTGCTATCCCACTCGGAATCTACAGTGCTGTTAAGCAAAACACTTGGGTGGATTACCTTATCACAGGTTCATCGATTATGGGTGTATCCATTCCAAATTTCTTTTTCGGATTATTCATGATTTACATCTTTGCCGTTCAGCTGAAATGGTTACCTACTGGCGGGATGCAAGTTTTGGGATCAGATGGCGGGTTTTGGGAAAGAGTTCAGCATCTCATCTTACCGGTTGCCGTTATTGCCTCTACCATTTCAGCCAATATGGTTCGTTATGTGCGTTCAACCATGATTGATATTTTTGGGGAAAATTATTTAAGAACAGCTAAAGCTAAAGGATTGAAACCGAGTCAGATTATCTTTAAACATGGTATCCGGAATGCCTTGGTTCCTATCATTACCATCATTGCATCTGATATTCCAAAATTAATAGGTGGCGCGATTGTTACCGAACAAATTTTCCAATGGCCTGGACTTGGAGCCCTGACCATTAGCTCAATCCAATCAAGGGACTACAATGTTTTAATGGCAATTACACTGATTTCAGCCATCTCAGTATTGGTCGCAAACATCTTGATGGATATATTTTATGCCGTAGCTGATCCACGGATTCGTTACAGAGAAGGGTAGGGATAATCAATGGCTTCAATCACGACAGATTTTCAACGCGTTAAAAATGACGATACCCTGTTTCCTCAAGAACAGAGTGTTGCACAAACAGTAAAAACGGAAAGTAACCGTCAAATTGTCCTGAAACGATTTATGAGACACAAACCCGCTGTTATGGGATTGACCGTTTTAACCGGCATGATTCTAGCAGCCGTGTTCGCACCCATGATTACACAATTTGATCCCACTTTGATTACGCCAGATTTCGAGGCCAAACCAGATGCGACTTATTGGTTGGGGACCGATGCGATAGGCAGAGATGTCTTTAGCCGCTTGATTTATGGTTCCCGTGTCTCCTTGTTTGTGGGTGTTAGTTCGGTAGCGATTTACACCGTTATCGGAACGACACTGGGATTGGTTGCAGGATTTTTTGGAGGGAAAACAGACAATTTTATTATGCGGATGACAGAAATCATCCAGTCATTTCCATCCTTCATGGTTATCCTCGTCCTCGTCAGCATTATTGGACCCGGAGTATGGACCATTACCTTAGTCTTGGGATTATTGAATTGGGTTCCGTTATGTCGCATCGTGCGCGGAAATGTTTTGACCATCAAAAACACTGAGTATATTCAGGCAGCTATTTCTGTAGGCTACAGCACGTCATATATCTTGTTCAAGGAGATACTACCGAACGTACTCTCCAGCATCTTCGTGAACGCAACCTTCGGAATCGCCAGCGCGATATTGACAGAATCGTCCCTCAGTTTTTTGGGAATGGGAATTCAACCACCAACAGCAAGTTGGGGGAACATGCTCTCCCAAGCCCAATCTTTAACTGTATTATCCAGCCAACCATGGTTGTGGATTCCAGCGGGAATTATGATTGTGCTCGCAGTTTTATCTATCAACTTCATCGGTGATGGCTTAAGAGACGCCTTTGACGGCACGACAAACTAAAAATTGGAGGAATGAAAATGAGAAGAATGAATAAAAGATTTATCGGTTTTATGATGACGGCGAGTATGATGGTGTTGGCTGCTTGTGGGAACACAGATGCAGCAGAGGAAGGCACCTCAGGAACGGAAACAGCCAGTAGTTCAAAAACTTCAAGCGACACCCTTTATGTTGGTGTGACGAATCCGATGGGTAACTTGAGTCCAATCAATGCCAGTGGTGTTTCAACCAGATGGGTACAGCGTTATTACTTCGATACGCTTTTGGAAATGACGAGTCCATTGGAATTTGAACCAAAACTGGCCGATTCATTCGAAACAACGGACAACCAAACATATACGGTAAAGCTTAATCCGAACGCAACTTGGACGGATGGCACACCAATCACAGCCGATGATGTAGTCTTCTCATTGAATCTTTTTGCTAATCCAGAAGTTCAGACCACCGGACTCTATTTAACCGCACTGGAAGGCGTGAACAATTCCGGAAAATTGGAAGAAGGAACGGAAATTCCGAACCTTGTTGCGGTGGATGAACATACGGTAACTTTCAAAACGAAAACCCCAACTGACCCGAACTATGTTAAAGAAATGATTGGAACAAACATTTTTGTCCAACCTAAACATGTGGTAGAAGGCATTCCCTTTGCGGAATTGGATGCATCTGATGCTTTCACAAAACCATCCGTAACGAGCGGACCTTACAAATTTGTTGAATACGTACAAGATTCCCATATGGAGTTGGCTGCCAACGAAGATTATTATCGTGGGGCACCAAAAGTTTCTTCCGTATTCATCCGCGTTATGTCGGGTACAAACTTGGCAACGGAGTTGCAAACGGGTGGGGTCACCATGAATGCGAGTGGTGGAATCGGAGAAATTGCCATTTCCGATATCGATATGGTTTCCGGTGTAGAAGGTGTGACGCTTGAAACACAGCCTTCCTGGACAGCACAGTATATGTATATCAATACAACCAGTTATGATGAAAACATTCGTTTGGCAATGTCCCACGCGGTAAACCGTGACACAATCGTAGACAATCTGCTCCAAGGAAATGCGGATGTTATTGCGAGTCCATATTCGGCAGCGAGCCCTTATTATAACGACGATTTGAGTCCGTTGGCATATGACCCAGAAAAAGCAAAAGACTATATCGCAAAATCAGAATATAACATGAGCGAACCAATTGAATTGATGGTTCCAACAGGAAACAAAGTGCGTGAACAATCCGCTAACTTGATTGAGCAGGATCTGGAAGCAGTTGGTTTTACCGTTGAACAAGTTACTTACGACTTCCCGACTACTTTGGAAAAAGCGCGTGCTGCTGATTTTGATTTGTACCTAGGTGGAATTGCAGTCCCGGTTGACCCGGATTTGGCAAGTTACTTCGGTTCAGAAGGCGGCTCCAACTATGCACATATCCAAGATGCTGAAATCGATGCCATGCTGGAGGCAGGGAAATCTGAAACGGACAGTGCCAAACGGAAAGAAATCTATGACGCTTTCCAAGTTATGTTGCAAGAAAAAGCACCAATCGTTCCGCTATATTCCCAACACGATATCGTCATCAAACAAGATAATTTAACTGGTGGTATTAAGGAATACTGGGGTGGCTCATTGTACGATGTACATGAATGGACATTGGATTAATTAAATGGAGGTAGAAGCATGACAAGAACCTATCAAACAACAGCTATTGAATCGGCTCAGGAAATGGCCCATAAAAGAATGGAAGAATTTGAAGACTATTTACGTCTGGAGTCTGTTTCAACAGCAAACAGACAAATTCCCGAAACAGTTGCCTACGTGAAAGCATTAATCGAAAAAACGGGGGGAGAAGTCCAAGTCCTGGATGACTTGGGCGGAAATCCAGTTATATATGGCTTCTTCGCTGCTTCACCTCAAGGGAATAGTGAACGGACGCTTCTTTTCTACAATCATTACGACGTTCAACCGCCCGAACCACTTGAAGAATGGCTAACAGAGCCTTTTGAACCAACTGTTAGCGATGGCGTCCTTTATGCGCGTGGTGTATCTGATAACAAAGCCAACTTCATGGCCCGCTTAAATGCTCTTTCAGTACTGAGAGAAGCAGGCGGCTTTCCTTGCAACGTGAAATTTTTATTGGAAGGAGAAGAAGAAATCGGCAGCCCCAATTTGGGAAGGTATATTGAAAAGTATGCGGATTTATTCAAAGCAGATGCATGTATTTGGGAAGCGGGATCCAAAGATAAGTACGAAAACTATGTCGTGAGTGCCGGTATGAAAGGCATCGCCTACTTTGATTTAGAAGTAGATACAGCAAGTATTGATATCCACTCTTCCATGGCAGCGATTGTGGATAATCCAGCATGGCGTTTGATTCACGCTTTGGAATCAATGAAAAACAGTAATAATGAAATCGTGGTTGAGGGCTTCCATGATGGTATCCAGCCATTATCAGAAAAAGATAAATTAGCCGCAGCCACCCTGCCTTTCGAACCTGACCAGGTTGTCGAACAATACGGATTGACCGGTAAATTCATTACTGATGGCACAGATGTAACTCCGACAGAAGCGTTGGCGTTCTATCCAACAATGACCGTATGTGGCTTCTCCAGTGGCTACACGGGACCGGGCATTAAAACGGTTTTACCACGTTCGGCTAAAGCGAAACTGGATTGCCGACTTGTACCGGGGCAAAGTCCTGAAAAAGTTCGCGACAGTGTTCGTCGCCATCTGGATGAAAAAGGTTTTGAAGATGTCCGTTTAACGATGATTGCGGCAGAAGGGGCCCAACGTACCTCAGTCGAAGATCCGTTTATCCAGACAGTGGTTCAAACTGCGCAAACAGTTTATGGTGATAAAAATCCGGTCATCGTTTCGCCAAGCATGGCGGGAACAGGACCGAGTGAATTGTTTGAAAAATATTTGCACCTACCGATCGCAGGTGTTGGTGCAGGTTGGGCCCATTCAGGCGCACATGCCCCAAATGAAAATATTCGTTTGGAAGATTTTTACGAAAATATTGCACATATGGTGACCTTGATGGAAGTGTTTGGCAGTTAGAGAGAAGGAATAGGTGAGGATATGCATAAAAAGCTTTTGGAAGTAAAGAATCTGGAAATAGGATTTCGTACATATGCGGGGGAGGTTCAAGCGGTCAGAGGTGTTAACTTTGATTTGTACAAAGGAGAAACATTAGCGATTGTGGGTGAATCTGGATCAGGAAAATCGGTCTCTACGCAAGCAATCATGGGTTTGTTGGATAAGAAAAATACGATGATTAAAAATGGCGAAATACTCTATTTAGGACAAGATTTACTTAAGTTGAGCGACACAAAAATGCAGGACATCCGGGGAAAAGAAATAGCAACGATATTCCAAGATCCTATGACATCTTTGAATCCGACCATGACTGTCGGCAAACAAATTGCTGAATCGATTATCCAACACCAACGGACCTCTAAGGAGGAGGCTTTGGAAAAAGCCAAAGAGCTTCTCGAAATGGTTGGGGTGAAGGACTTTGAAAATCGGATGCATCACTATCCGCATCAATTTTCCGGTGGGATGCGGCAACGGGTCATGATAGCAATCGCCCTGGCCTGTAAGCCTAAAATCTTGATTGCCGATGAACCGACGACTGCATTGGATGTGACAATACAAGCGCAAATTTTGGAACTCATGAATGATTTGAAAGATAAAATTGATACATCCATTATTTTTATAACTCATGATTTGGGTGTTGTAGCCAATATGGCGGACCGCGTAGCTGTTATGTATGCGGGTAAAATCGTGGAGTGTGGCACAGTGGACGAAATTTTTTATAATCCTCAACATCCGTATACATGGGGCTTATTGGCATCCATGCCGACGATTGAAAATGTCGATAACGCTCTTTATTCCATTCCAGGGACACCGCCAAACATGCTCAATCCACCAATAGGGGATGCGTTTGCGGAAAGGAATGTTTATGCATTGGCGATTGATTTCAAGGAAGAACCACCTGTTTTTCCTGTTTCCAAAACCCATTTCGCGGCAACGTGGCTTCTGCATCCAGAGGCGCCGGCAGTAACACCACCTGCGGAAATTGTACGTCGCTATAAACTATATCAAGATAACCTAAAAGGAGGGACGAACGTTCATGGCACAAACAAAGAAAAAGTTGCTGGAAGTCAGCAACCTTAATCAGTTTTTCAACGCAGGAAAACCCAATGAAGTAAGAGCAGTGAATGATTTGTCCTTTTTTATTTATGAAGGTGAAACGTTTGGTCTGGTGGGTGAATCCGGATCGGGCAAATCGACGACCGGGAAGCTGGTTTCCAAACTTCAGGAAGCCACTTCCGGTGCCATCAAATTTGATGGCACCGACATCAGCTCGGTAAAAAAACGGCGCGAACTTCAAGCATTCCGCAAATCTGTTCAGATGGTCTTTCAAGATCCTTATGCATCATTAAATCCCCGTAAAACGGTTATGGAAATTATTGGTGGCGGACTTGAAGTGCATGGCTTGGTAAAAACACAAGCTGAAAAACAAGCGAAGGTTTTTGAACTACTTGAGCTAGTGGGTTTGAACCCCGAATACGCAACGCGCTATCCACGTGAGTTTTCTGGCGGCCAGTGCCAACGGGTGGGGATTGCCCGAGCTTTAGCGGTTGATCCCTCGTTTATTATTGCAGATGAGGCAATATCGGCACTGGATGTTTCCATCCAGGCCCAGATTGTTAATCTTCTTATCAAACTGAAAGAAGAACGTAATCTGACCTATCTTTTCATCGCACATGATTTGTCGATGGTAAAGTACATCAGTGACCGTATCGGTGTGATGAATGGCGGCCGGTTGCTGGAAGTTGCACCGGCAGATGCTCTTTATACAACGCCTTTGCATCCATACACGGAATCTCTCTTGTCGGCTGTTCCGCTTCCTGACCCAGTTAAGGAGCGCCAGCGCCGACGTATTGCTTACGACGAAACATTCCACCAATATGAGAACGAAAGCGACGTTGGACTGTATGAAATTGCACCGGAACATTACGTCTATTGCAAGAAACAGGAAATTCCTTTTTTAAGAAAAAAACACGAGAAAATGACTGCGCAAGCGCGAGCTTTCGAGAAAGAAGGTAAGGCATGGAACATGTAAAAATGACAGCAACAAATACTTACGAACGTTGGGCAGAAGAATTGGAGGAGAATTATACGGAAACGGTGGCGATGAGACGCCATTTGCATCAGCATCCGGAACCTTCCTTTGAAGAAAAAGAAACGGCGGCTTATATTGTCAATAAATTACGTTCTTTTGGCATTACGGATATTCAGGAGAATGTTGGCAATGGCTATGGAATCGTGGCAAAAATCGTTGGTGCTTATCCAGGCCCGACCCTTGCCTTCCGAGCGGACTTTGATGCACTTCGTATCCATGAAGAAAATGATGTGCCTTATAAGTCCCAAAATCCAGGCGTCATGCATGCTTGTGGCCACGATTCCCATACGGCAACGTTATTGAGTGTGGCGCAAGTACTAGCCAAATCTGCTGACGAATTACATGGTAATGTCGTTTTAATTCATCAAAATGCCGAGGAAGTTTTGCCAGGAGGGGCCAAAAGCATGGTCGAAGCCGGTGCAATGGATGGTGTTGATTATGTATTTGGTCAACATATTCAATCGTTACTGGAAGCAGAAACGATTGGCTATACACCAGGATATGCCATGGCGGCAGCTGATTTTTTCAATATTTCCATTCAAGGAAAAGGTGGACATGGCGCTTATCCGCATGAGACTGTCGATTCCGTCATTATTGCTACAAAATTAGTGGATGCCTTGCAAACTTTGGTAAGTCGGGCTGTTAATCCGTTGCATCCAGCGGTTGTTACTGTTTCAACTGTCCAAGCGGGGGGTGAAGCGAATAATATTATCGCGGATACTGCTTTGATCAAGGGAACGATCCGGACTTATCATGAAGAAGCGCGTGAAACGATTCGTAAAGAGATGGCTGTCATGGCGGATAGCATTGCTTCCATGTATCATGGAACAAGTGAGTTAACGTATGTTCGTGGTTATGATGCCGTGTATAATCATCCGGAAGAAACCTCCCGTTTTGTGGAATTGATGAAACAAAAATTTGGTGAGGAACGCGTCGTTGAACGTGAGCCTTCGATGGGCGGTGAAGATTTTGGCTATTTCACGAAAGTTCGTCCAGGAACTTTCTTCAATGTGGGTGCTTTCAATCCTGAATACGATGCAACTTTTCCGCACCATCATCCCCGTTTTAACATCGATGAAAAAGCGATGCTGGTTGCAGGTAAGGCCTTCCTGGCAATTGCAGATGATTATTTAATTAAAGAATAAAAGTAACAGAGTCCATTGTGTTGGTGAATCGACATGATGGACTTTTTGCGTCGCGATATACTATGATAAATGGAAAGACGAAAAAAGGAAGCGATCAGAGTGAAGCAAAGAGATATGAGAATGTTTGAACCTTTTACATTTCCAAACGGGGTTACGATTGAGAACCGGATTATCATGGCGCCGATGACAACCAATTCATCCTTCGTGAACGGAATGTTGACAACGGACGAGCTAGCCTATTATAAACGTCGTACGAAAGGGTTGGGCGCCGTTATCACCTCCTGTGCCCAAGTAATGGAGAATGGCCGTTTTGCCGGCTCTTTAAGTGCAGCGTCCGATGAAATGATTCCGAGTCTGCGCAAACTTGCAGATACCATTCATCACAACGGTACGAAAGCGATATTGCAGATTTTTCACGTGGGAAGGATGGGATCTCGGGAAACATTGAAAGGGCTCCAAACCGTCAGTGCCAGTGCCGTTGCGCCTTTACGTGAAAATGCTGAAGAACCACGTGCTCTGGAAGAAGAAGAGGTTGAAGAAGTGGTAAACGCTTTTGGAGAAGCCACCAGACGAGCCATCGAGGCCGGGTTTGATGGTGTCGAGTTGCATGGCGCCAATACTTATTTAATCCAACAATTCTTCTCTCCTCATTCAAATAGAAGAGAGGATCAGTGGGGCGGAACGTTAGAAAAAAGGATGGCGTTTCCTCTTGCCGTAGTAGAAGTGGCAAAAAAAGCTATCACTAAGCATGCAACTAAACCATTTATTCTAGGCTACCGTATCTCACCAGAAGAATTAGAAGAGCCAGGTATTACGTTGGATGACACCATGCTATTATTAGATGAACTGGGCAAGACGGGATTGGATTATCTCCACGTTTCATTGGGGCATTATAATCAATCCTCTATGCGGGATAAGACGGATAAAACGGCTCTCCTTTCGAAAATAATTACACACATTGGCGACCGTATCCCAGTAATAGGGGTTGGACAAGTTAAGTCAGCGGAAGACATTAATCACGTATTGAAAATGGGTGCACCGTTAGTGGCTGTCGGGCGCCAATTGATTGTTGATCCGGATAGCGTGGAGAAAATCCGTAAAGGAAAAGAATTATTAGCCACTATTTCCGAAGAAAATCGCGAGGATTTAGTGATTCCCGATATGATGTGGGAATACCTGCATGGTCGTCCCGGATGGCTCCCCTTTGAATAAACAGAGAAACCGCCTTGCTCCAAGAAATTGGAGCAGGGCGGTTCAATTTTATTTGTCTTTATCTTCTTCATCTTTTTTTGCTAATTTGTCGGCCGCGTCGAGGTTAAAATGTTCAAAATCTTCCGGAACAACATCGGCTTCTTTTTCTTCTTCAGTCGGTTCTTTTTTTAAGTCTTCGTCATCAACCAGGGCATCGGGATGAAGAACGGGATTGACAATTTTAGGAATATCTTCTCTGTTTTGCATCTCTGCCACCTCCTTTTTCGCTCTATTTTCCCTAACTATAACATTATAAGAAAGCGTTTCCTAGCGAGATGGTCAGTAGAAGGGATTACGATTCTGTTACAGGCCTGCGATGATGGATGCAGCGATTCCAGCCAAAACGACAGAACCAATGGATACAGTGACGAATCCCGCCACCAGCATTTTAGGGAGAATGTGATTCCGGATGGCATCGCGCTCCTCGTCCGTTGTGCCGATAGCTTGGGTAACTTCCTGTGACACGATGAAAGTGCCCGGGAAGCCAAACAAGGCGGATATGCCGATTCCAAAACTCATCCACATGGACATTTTTAAAATTTTGCTTGCAACAAATGTGAAAAGCAGGATTCCGATAGAACCAAAACAAAGTGCCACCAAAATACTCGGCAAAAGACCAAAAACGATTTCTGGCGTGGCGGCTGCCAATGTGGACAGGATAACCGAAGTCAAAGCCGCCATTCCCAAGCCAAATGAATTACCTTTGACCAGAATGTTATTATCAAGGAATCCCAATTCACTGAAGACAATTCCCAGCAATAGGGCCATGATGTTTGCGTCCATCAAACGGAACCCGACACCATCATTTATCCAGGTGGCAACGTAAGCCGCGAGTAAAGCGATCAAGGCTGTCTTAGCCAGAAAATAGTTGCTTGACTCGTAAGCAGTAGGGGCTTGGGGGAACAGTTTTTTCTTTTCAACCTTTTCTTCGGTTGCTGTTTCAGCCTGCACGGGGGCAAAGCTTCCGGCAATGAATTGTTCCCGGACGATTGTTGCTTCTTTCTTCAAGAAAAAAGATGCCAACGGATAACCGACAAAACCTTGGACAACAACCAGTAAAGAGGCCAAAACAGCTAAGTCTTCACGTCCTAGGAAATTTGCGGCTTCAGCCATCTGGATTCCCGCAATCACACCCCCGGAAACAGGTGGTGCAGCAACCAATGCTGCTTCCAGCCCGATAATAGGAGACCCCAAAAGGACGATGCCGACCGAAACACCGACAATAGCTAACAAGGCAATAATGACCGTTTTCCATTGTTCTTTCAGTTGTTTAATATTCAACAGAGTTCCCATGTGCACCAATAGCATGGTAATCATGACCTGTCCTAATGCAAGCAAATTAGAATCAGCAAAAATCGTGGTCGGCAAGCCGGACCAAAAAGCAGTTATAAAGAATACAGAAGCGAAAAAGAGCATGGAAATGATACTTTTCGTCTTGACCGCCAGCATATCACCGATGGCGAAGACGACTAAAATGATTGTTAAAGCCAAAAGACTGTTCATGATTGAACCTCCAAATAAAAGTTGTGTATAAATGTTTCTTCTAATCTTATTATAATATAAGTAAATCGTCAATTTACATTAGCTTATGAAAAAGAAATAACCATTTGACATTTAAAAGGATTCGCTTTAATCTAAATTGGAGCATGATTAAAAAAAGGTTAAAAAGGGGTCATTAATCGTATGGTACAAAATGCTATTGAAACAACAATAAAAGAATTCCTTCACGAAAACGAGGAACTGATGATTGCTTTTCGCCGGGACTTACATCGTTTTCCGGAATTATCCTTTGAAGAAGTTGAAACGACTCGAAAAGTTGCTGAAAAATTGGATGCATGGGGTGTTAGCTACCGTCTGACCGAACCTACCGGATTGATTGCAGAAATCGTAGGCGGAAAACCAGGCAAAACAGTTGCCTTGCGTGCAGATATGGATGCATTATCCGTGCAAGAATTATCAGACGATTTAGAGTATCGTTCAACCACTGAAGGAAAAATGCATGCTTGCGGGCATGATGCACATACATCCATGTTATTGGCTGCTACTAAAGCTTTGAACAGTGTGAGAGAGCATATTCCGGGAACTGTTCGCTTGTTATTCCAACCAGCGGAAGAAATTGCTGAAGGTGCGAAAAAAATGATTGAGCAAGGAGCTATTGACGGTATTGATAATGTCTTTGGTATCCATATTTGGGCACAGGGACCAGCCGGGAAAGTTTCTTGTCCGGTAGGTCCATCGTTCGCAGCTGCTGATATTTTTAAGGTCCACTTTAAGGGCAAAGGGGGCCATGCTGCAACACCACATTTGACTATCGATGCAGCCGTGATTGCAGGGCAATTCATTACTGATGTTCAATCAATTGTTTCACGTAAAGTTGATCCATTGAAACCAGCTGTTGTCACAATCGGCAAAGCAACGATTGGACAACGATTCAATGTCATCGCGGAAGATGCTTATATGGAAGGAACAGTTCGGACTTTCCATAATGATATCCGTCAAACGATTGAAGATACATTGCGAGCATATGCAGTTGCTTTGGCGGAAGCGAACGGCGCAACGGTGGAGTTCGAGTACATTCGTATGACCGAACCAGTTGTTAACGAAGAAAGAACAGCGCATCTCGTTCAGAGAGTAGCGGAAGATGCTTTTGGAAGAAATAATTTATATTCAGAGCCACCAACAATGGGTGCAGAAGACTTTGGTTATTACATGGCTGAATGTACAGGGGCTTTTGCTTTAGTAGGTGCCGGAAACGAAGAAAAAGGCACGACTTGGCCACATCACCATGGGCGCTTCAATGTTGACGAAGAAGCTATGATAGTTGGTGCCGAATTATATGCCCAATATGCGTTAGCATATTTGAGCCAGGATGAATTTTAATAAGCAGATAAAAAAACCGACAGAGTTTCTGTCGGTTTTTTTAGTTTATGTAAATGGGACTTAAGGCGCAACCAATTCTGGTTTCAGTTGGTTATAATGAAAAAAGAAAGGGGTGAGCCAAGATGACAGAAAAACAGATTATTGAAACCAACCGCAATGTTATTCGCCTATTCATTGTAATGGGCATCCTTTTATCCGTTGGATTGGCTTACTATACCTATCAAATCGGCTATAATGAAATATTGTCCGGTACACAAGCCCTCATATTCAGAATGGGAATCTTGGGACCCATTATATTTATCCTCTTACAAATGTCCCAAGTAATCTATCCCATCGTGCCGGGAGGGATTATTCTCATTATCGCCCCTTTACTATTTGGTAATCTTTGGGGGTTTATCCTGAGTTTCATCGGTGTGACATTGGGGTCGATAGCCAACTTTTTCTTGGCCCGTCGGTTTGGAAAAACGTTTGTCCGCGCTTTTGTTCAAGAAGAAACCTATCAAAAATATTACGCCATTCTAACCAAAGGAAAACGATTTGATATTTTTCTGGGGGTCGCTTTTGCTTTTCCTGGCTTTCCGGATGATTTTTTATGCATGTTGGCTGGCATTACGGCGATGACTTTCAATCGGTTCATGAAAATTTACCTTTGGACTAAACCATTGACACTCTTTGTTTATGGCATCGGTGGGGCATCCATTACTGATTGGTTCATGCGTTACCTGGGACTATGATCAGCGTTTTACTTTCATCAATGCTTTGGCGATAATAGGTGCAATGATGGCAGAAGCGACAGCTTCGGCAATCCCGTTCGTAGCTACAACGGCAGCCAGGGCACCCATTAGATTAGCTGAGCTGATTCCCAAGGCCTCAGAGTATTGCTCTCCAAAAAGCAGGGCAATAAAACCGAGAACTAAAATTGTATTTGTAAGTGAACCAACGACAGCTCCAATAACCATACCGCGTTTTTCTTGCCCGCGTTTATTGAATTGTTGGAAAATCCATCCAGCAGTTAAACCAATCAGAATACGGGGAATAAGAGAAATCATGGGATTGGTAAATAATAATAAATCAAGTGGAGAAGTTGGTAAGGTATAGGCTTTTAACATACGTACCAATCCCCAAATCCCACCGACAATCATCCCATCTTTAATGCCCAAAACAAAAGAAGCAACGATAACCGTGATTTGAATAATGGTTGGATTAAGTGGTGGAATCGGAATATTTCCAAGAAACGGGACAAAATTTTGAATGATGATGATAGCTGATAAAATTCCTAAAATGGCGATTCGATAGGTTTTGTTTTTGCTTTCTTTCATGGTTTTATTCTCCTTTGAAATGTTCCTTATATTTTACCAGATTAACTACATGGCGCAAATGATATTTTAGTTATGGTAAAATAGAATTAGATTAAAAGTTTTTATAAAGGAGAGGGAAAATGATGGAAGAATTGAAGAAAATATTTCTAGCTGGTGTTGGCCTGACCTCTATGTCTGTGGAAAAAGCAGAGAAACTGATTAATGAAATGGTAGAAAAAGGGCGGGTAACCGTTCAAGAAGGAAAAGAGCTACAAAGTGAACTGACGCGAAAAGTCACTGACAAACGCCCTATTCAAAAGAGCGAACTAGCTGACCTGGGCTATGCGAAAAAAGAAGACCTTGACGAAGTACATGAAAAATTAGATGCTTTAAGTGCAAAATTGGAAGCGCTGTTGAATAAATAATGGAAATAGGCGGGGGAGAGAACAATGGCAGATGACAAACGCTTGCGGGAAATTGTGCGGGTCCTTTCAAATTACGGATTTCGTTTTGTTTACCACCATAAAGTTCAAAATCGGACAGATGCTGTTGAGATTGATGCAGTTAATTTGCGCAAAGCTTTTGAAAAATTGGGACCAAGCTTTATTAAAATCGGCCAAATTCTCTCTACCCGTCTAGATATTTTACCGCAAGCTTTTGTGGATGAATTGACGCTCTTGCAAGATCGTGCGCCAGAATTCCCATTTTCCGAGGTGGAACGCATTTTTCTTGAGGACACGGGACTGTCTTTGGGCGAAGTCTTTTTGCATTTGGATGAAAAACCGTTAGCGAGTGCCTCGATGGCCCAAGTCCATAAAGGAACGTTGCGAACGGGCGAAGTGGTTATTCTTAAAGTGCAACGCCCGGTTATCGATGAATTACTTATTCGGGATCTGGATATCTTGATTCGCTTGAGTGATTTAATTCCGAAAGGCATTGTCGATGTTATTGACCCCAAGGAAGCTTTCCAGCAAGTGAAAGATGCAACGATGATAGAACTCGATTTTCGTAATGAAGCAAAACTCTTGGTGGAGTTCCAGGAAAAGAATAAGAGTGTAGCTTGCGTGGCAGTGCCTAAAGTGTATGAAGGTTTGACCAGAAGAAGAGTTCTGGTCGAAGAATATATTGAAGGAACAAAGATAACCAATAAGGATGAATTGGAATTGCTTGGTTATGATATGGAAGATATCAGTCAAAAATTGATTCTTTCCTATTTAAAACAAATTTTTAAGGATGGCTATTTCCATGGCGATCCTCATCCGGGGAATATGATTATTAAAGACGGCAAAATCTATTTCATTGATTTCGGTATTATGGGGAAATTGAGTGAAACCTTAAGGCTAGAACTCAATCGTCTAATAGAAGCTTTGGCTTTACAGGATCTCGATATGATGGTCAAGTCTGCTTTGAAGATTGCAACGCCAAGTACGCCCATGGATAAACGTAAACTATACCGTGATTTGGAATACATCTTTGATGTTTATTTGACCTCAGATATGCAAAATGTGCGCATATCCGAAGCATTAATAGACTTCATTAAAATGTTTAAACGCCATAGCATGGTGATTCCCAGTGAGTTGACGATTTTAGCCAAGGCACTTTCAATCCTGGAAGGCGTTTATTTGGATTTGGCACCAGATTTGAATTTAATTCGGACCGCAAAAGAGTATTTGGCTGAAAACATTAATGTCTATACCTTACTAGAAAGATTTGAAAAAGAGAAGGTTTTAGGTAAAGGGTATACCGTCCTAAAAGACGTCAGTGAAATGCCGGAAAATATTTCTACGCTCCTGAAACAAATCATCAATGGTCGTTTGCGTTTGAATATCGATACGGATGATCTGGACGAAAAGTGGGCGGACGTAAAAAAAATGTCGAACCGGGTCGTCATGGCCATCATCATTGTAGGATTATTACTATCTTCCTCTTTCATGTCTTCTACAGAAGGCGGACAGTTGCTGGGGCAAACTGGTTTCGTCGTTTCAGGTTTGTTTGGTATTTGGCTTCTTTACTCGATATTCCGCTCGGGTAATTTGTAAATGAGAATATCATTAAAAATGGTTGAATATAATTGAAAAATATCCAGACCTATTTTAAGATGGATAAGTCCGTAATTTACGGATTAAGGGAAGGGTAGCGAAGTGGCTAAACGCGGCGGACTGTAAATCCGCTCCTTCGGGTTCGGCAGTTCGAATCTGCCCCCTTCCACCATTGGGCTATAGCCAAGCGGTAAGGCAACGGACTTTGACTCCGTCATCGTTGGTTCGAATCCAGCTAGCCCAGTTCAAAATCGAATAATAAGAATGAGTGCGGCGATGAGGAGATTCGAAAATCCTCATCGCCGCTTTTTTTGAGAAAATGCGGCGATGGCTAGCAAAATATTATCCGAACGCCACACTCCACGGTGTTTCTGTGATTAAATAATTCCAATTTGAAATTTCTTAATCCAGGCTATTGATAAAAGCTTGTGAATAATGTACTATACTAAAAGTAAGCGAAATTATTCCCCGGGAGGACAATACATTATGAACGTATTATTAATTAAAGCAAATGACCGTCCAGCAGCAGATAGTGTTTCAAGCCGTATGTATGAAACATTTTTAAATGAGGTACAAAATAAAGAAAACTTGAATGTACGTATTTATGATATTTTTGAAGAAGATATGCCTTATATCGGTCAAGACCTATTTAACGCTTTTGGTAAAGGCGCAATTGGTGGCCAATTAACCGAAACTGAAAAAGCTGTATTAGAAGCAAACAATAAAGCACGCGAAGCATTTACAGAAGCTGATGTTATCGTTATTGCATTCCCATTATGGAACTTAACAATTCCAGCACGTTTACAAACATTCATCGATTACGTATTTGCAGGTGGTTTCACTTTCAAATATGACGCTGAGGGCAACATGGTTCAACTACAACCGAACAAAAAAGTTATTTTATTAAACGCACGTGGTGGCATCTACTCTACAATAGAAACACAGGCGATGGACATGAGTGTAAACTACCTACGTAATGTATTTGGCGGAGTTTTTGGTCAAGAAATTATTGCTGAAGTCGTTATTGAAGGACATAACGCACAACCTGACAAAGCAGAAGAAATCATTGCTGAAGGTTTGGAACGCGTTAAAGAAGCAGCTCAACTTTTATCTAAATAATCAAAAGGCAAGCCCGTTAATTTACGAGGCTTGCCTTTTTTCACTTATTTATCTAGAAAGTGCTAAGTAATAGCGTGTCCAGGTTGCTTTTTGATAAGGGACCGAGTAAAAGGCGACCAGGCCAAATGTGAGAGAAGCCGCCAGGTCCCACAATATAAAAGACCAATCCATCACGAACAAGTCCCATTTATAGCCATCCGTCAGACGTTGGGACAAGTCAATCGCTTGGGTGATGGTGATGGAATCATCTTCGGCTAGAATATACGGAACCAGAGAATAGGAATAGGCCTTGACGATGCCCGGAATAACCAACAATAATGTCCAGAGAAAGGTGTAGAGTCCCACCAAAAGCATGGCACCTATGTCGCGCAACCAGCGTTCGTTCTTAAACATACTTTCTTTCACATTATTAAATGAACCGATGCTCAAGTGAATGGCCAAACGACTAAGGGGAACTAAAAAAATAAGCTCAAAAATATTTAACCACTGAATCCGAATCTGAATCTGCGTATTTTTACCGATCAGTGAGGATGAATCATAGTTATCAAACTGCGAATAGCTCTGGAAAAAAATAATAAAAATAGAAATAAGAGCAATCAAAAGCCAGGGTAAATAATTGTTACGTACATCATGTTTAGCTTGCTTTTTTAATGTTTTCCGATTCAAGTAACCACTCCTTTTTATATAACAATATTGTATAGGAAACTCCTGAATTTGTAAAAGTTTGTTGATGATGGGTTATTCTAATAAACTGTTATGATATAATTAAGCAGATCTTACTAGTAGGGGGTGGTCTTGTATATGAACTTTGACTTTGACAATATACTAAGCTGGCAAAACCTCACGAATGTCATTGATATCATGCTTGTATGGTACTTGATTAACAAATTAATCACCATACTTAAGGGAACCCGGGCAATTCAACTTTTAAAGGGCGTTCTGGTCATTGTCCTTATTAAGATGGGGGCTGTTCTCTTGAATCTGAGCACGATTGATTGGATTATTAATCAAATCATTCGTTGGGGCGTAGTTGCGGTTATCATCGTTTTCCAACCTGAAATTCGACGCGGCTTGGAACATCTTGGTAAAACGGGTTTTCGGAATCGAGCAAATCGACGGGTTCGAACTTCCGAATATTTTATCCAGGAAATCGACAAAGCGGTCCAATACATGGCAAGGCGTAAAATCGGGGCTTTAATTTCAATTGAACTGAATGATCTTTTGGATGAATATGCACACACGGGTATACAAATAGGTGGAGATGTTTCTAATCAGTTATTGATAAACATCTTTATACCCAATACGCCCTTGCATGACGGTGCAGTCATCATTCAAGATTTTAAAATCACTTCCGCTGCCGGTTATTTGCCTCTGTCGGAGAATCCCTTGATATCCAAAGAATTAGGGACACGACATCGGGCAGCAATCGGGTTAAGTGAAATTTCAGATGCATTGACCATTATCGTTTCCGAAGAGACTGGTGGCATCAGTATTGCACACCAGAATCGTTTGTACCGGGATATGACGCGAGAGGATTTTGTTGCTTATTTAACTGATCAGCTTGTTATGGACGAAGATGAAGAAGAGAAACCGAATTTGGTACAAGAATTCCTGGATAATTTGAAATGGGGGAATCCCAAATGAGTAAAAAAAACAAGGATTTATTTGAGAATGTCTGGATAGTTCGATTGACTTCTTTACTCGTTTCCATTCTCCTGTTTAGTTATGTTTATTCAGAAAACTATGGGTTGAGTACAACAAACCGAAATGATGCAATCAGCACGTTGCGAAGTGAAACAATTTCTAATTTACCAATCCAGATAAATATGGACACAGATCGTTACTTTATTTCCGGTCTACCGGAAACGGTGATGCTTAACGTCTCGGGTCCAGAAAGTGTCATTGTTCAAACTTTATCCGCCAGCGATTTTAATATCGTTACGGAAGATTTGGATTTACTTGGTCCGGGAAGGCATACTGTTCAATTACGGGTAGAAAACTTATCGGAAGAATTGACCTATCAAATTGTACCATCGCGTATTAATGTTCAAATTGAAGAGAAAGTAACAATTGAGAGTCCGATAGAGGTTGTGTTCGATACTAATTCGGTAGACGATTCTTATGTTGCAAAAGATCCGATTTTAAGCCGAGAGTCGGTAATTATAACAGGACCAACATCTACGATTGACCGAATCGATCGTATTTATGTGCGTGTCCCTTCTGAAAACGAACTGACAAGTTCAATTAATGCGACGCTTGTCGTTCAAGTAGAAGATGAAGCCCGCAATAAATTAAATGTTGTTGTGGAACCACAAGAAATAGACGTGGAAATTCCAATTGAACCATATGAAAAAACAGTCCCTATTCGTTTAGTCCAAAAAGGGACACCGGTTTCTGGTCGTACGTATGAGTTAAGCCTGGCAGGTACGGAGAATGTAACGTTGACTGGGAATCAAAAGCTATTGGCTGATGTGAATGAAGTGGTTGCCGAGGTTGATATCAGTAATATTCGTACGACTTCAGTTGTGACAGCAAATGTGGTACCATTAGATATTATGGGCACAGAAGTAACTCCAAACCAAGTTGAAGTGAATGTCACTGTTAAGACCACGGAGACAGAAGCAACTTCGGACCGTACAAACCAGACTACAAATACTACAAATAATAGATAAAAATTTCGAGGATACATAAAGGAGATTGAAGAATGGGTAAGTATTTTGGAACAGATGGCGTGAGAGGCCTTGCAAATAGTGAACTAACACCGGAATTAGCATTTAAATTAGGGCGTTATGGTGGACATGTTTTGAAGGAGCACGCTCCAGATGTAAACAAACCTCTTGTTTTGGTTGCACGTGATACAAGGATTTCTGGTCAATTACTTGAACATGCTCTTATAGCAGGTTTGTTGTCAGTCGGCATTGAAGTATTGCAATTAGGCGTTATTACTACCCCTGGCGTGGCGTATTTGACACGCGTTCAAGGTGCAGTAGCAGGCGTTATGATTTCAGCTTCACATAATCCAGCTGAAGATAATGGCATTAAGTTTTTCGGCGCAGATGGATTCAAACTTTCTGATGACCAAGAATTGGAAATTGAAGCATACTTGGACCAAGAAGAAGATACTTTACCACGTCCAGCAGCTGACGGTTTGGGAACAGTTGACGAGTATAATGAAGGTGTATTGAAATACATTTCATACTTGCAAACAACAATCCCCTCTGATTTATCAGGTTTAACAGTTTGTGTGGATGGTGCGAATGGCGCAGCTACGCCACTTGTAAACCGTTTGTTCGCTGATTTAGAAACAGATTTCTTCACGATGGGTGTTAAACCGAATGGTACTAATATCAATGCTGGTGTTGGTTCTACTCATCCTGAACAATTGCAAGAATTTGTACGCGAAAAAGGTGCTGATATTGGTGTTGCCTTCGACGGTGATGGGGACCGCTTGATTGCAGTGGATGAGAATGGTGAAATCGTTGATGGCGATAAAATCATGTTCATCTGTGGCAAATTCTTGAAATCAAGAAATGAATTAAAACATAATACAATCGTATCTACTGTTATGAGTAATCTTGGTTTCCATAAAGCAATTGAAAAAGAAGAAATGATTGCATTGAAGACCCAAGTTGGTGACCGTTACGTTGTTGAAGAAATGCGTAAAAATGGCTACAACTTAGGTGGAGAGCAGTCAGGTCACATCGTATTCCTTGATTTGAATACAACGGGTGATGGTATTTTGTCCGCTATTCAATTAATGTATGTCATGAAAGCAACAGGCAAAAAACTTTCCGAGTTGGCTGCTGAAGTAACAACTTACCCACAAGAACTTGTTAACATTCGGGTTAAAAATAAAAACGGTGTTATGGAAATTCCAGCTGTGAAGGCTGTCATCGATCAAGTTGAAGCGGAAATGGCTGGAAATGGTCGTATCCTGGTTCGTCCTTCCGGTACAGAGCCATTATTGCGTATCATGGCTGAAGCTGAAACAGATGAAAAAACACATGAATACGTAACACGTATTGCCGATATTGTCCGTCAAGAAATCGGTGAATAGAATATTATGAGAAGCAGTCAGGTTTTCCTGGCTGCTTCTTTTTTACAGCTTTATTTGATGGAATTAAACCATTTTGGACGAAGGTTAAGGTTGAAATGGTTTAATCCTGAATAATTAAACCATTTGAAGTAAAAACTTATGTCAAAATGGTTTAATTATTAAAATGGAAGGAATTAATGAAGCATTTGAAGGGATTGTTGACTAATTGCTGTCATTTAGTATATACTTTCCTTGCTTCTGGAAAATTTGAGAATAAGGAGGATAGGTGAGGTTAGAACGGATAGCGCCAGGCCTAACCAAGCTGACATGCTTGTGTAAGGTGACGAGGATTGAGTTTATCGAAAGATTCGGCGGATGACTCAAGGTAAGTGTAATCTACAGAGTGGATAAAAAATAAACTGCAAAGTTTAAACAGAGGTCCATTCCCACACCCAGAAGCAAATTTAATAGAAAAATGAGGTTTATTTGCTATGTGTGGAATTGTAGGATATATCGGTCAAGATGCTGTACAGGAAATTTTATTATCAGGTTTAGAGAAATTGGAATATCGGGGTTACGATTCAGCAGGGATTTTTGTGGTCGATGAAGAAGGGAAAAGTCATCTGTTCAAGGAAAAAGGTCGTATTGCGGAATTACGTGAGGTTGTTGATTTTACGGTTCCCGCACATATGGGGATTGGGCATACACGTTGGGCGACACATGGCGTACCAAGTATCGTGAATGCTCATCCACATCAATCAGTGGATGGTCGTTTTACGCTTGTCCATAACGGTGTCATTGAGAATTTTCAGGAACTGAAAGAAACTTATTTACAAAATATTTCACTTTATGGAAATACAGACACAGAAATCGTTGTGAATGTCATTGCCCATCTGGCACAAAAAGAAAAATTATCCACCAAAGAAATATTGCGGAATACGTTAAAATTAGTCAAAGGTTCGTATGCCTTTGCTTTAATCGATTCCGAAGCACCAGCAACGCTTTTTGCCGCTAAGAATAAAAGTCCATTACTGATCGGTGTTGGAGATGGCTTCAATGTCGTCGCAAGCGACGCGATGGCAACGATCCAGCTAACAAATGAATATGTAGAAATTCACGACGGCGAAATGGTTACTTTGACAAAAGACCATGTTGAGATTGAAACGCTGGAAGGTGAGGTAATTTTGCGCGATTCCTATCAAGCAACTGTGGACGCAGCGGATTTGGAAAAGGGCATGTATCCTTACTACATGTTGAAAGAAATTGATGAACAACCTGCGGTATTGCGGAAAATCATCCAACAGTACCAAAACGACAGGGGTGAATTGGCAATTTCCGCTGATTTAAAACAAGCTATTCAAGAGGCAGACCGCATCCATATTGTAGCTTGTGGCACGAGCTACCATGCTGGCTGGTTAGGTAAACACTACTTGGAGAAGATAGCGAACATCCCAACTGAAGTGCATGTGGCAAGTGAGTTCTCTTACAACCCGCCATTGGTTGTTGGAAAACCATTGTTTATCTTCATTTCCCAATCAGGCGAAACAGCGGATAGCCGTCAAGTTTTGGTAAAAGTGAAGGAGTGGGGTTATCCAACTCTGACAATCACCAACGTGCAAGGTTCGACGTTATCGCGCGAGGCTGATTACACGCTGTTACTGCATGCTGGTCCGGAGATAGCGGTAGCCTCAACCAAAGCCTACACAGCCCAAATTTCTGTTTTGGCGGTGCTTGCGGCAACACTCAGTGATTCAGCGGATATTGACATGATTCACGAGCTGGGTCTGGTTGCGAACGCTATGGATACCGTCATTACTGAAAAAGAACAAATTGCTGATTTAGCGCAAAGTTACCTCGCTGAGCAGCGCAGTGCTTTCTATATTGGTCGGGGACTGGATTACTACGTCTCGATGGAAGCAGCCTTAAAATTAAAAGAAATTTCTTATATCCAAACAGAAGGATTTGCGGCTGGAGAATTGAAACATGGGACCATTGCCTTGATTGAAGAAGGTACCCCTGTGATGGCAATTATCACCCAAAAAAATAATGCTAGCCACACCCGCGGAAATATTGAAGAAGTGCGTTCTCGTGGCGCACATACGTGTATCTTTGCGATGGAAGGATTGGAGCAAAGGGATGATCAAATGGTATTGCCAGCTGTTCATCCGTTGTTGGCGCCGCTATTGGCAGTCGTACCAACCCAGTTATTTGCTTATTATGCCACTTTGCAACGTGGTTATGACGTGGATAAACCTCGTAATTTAGCGAAATCTGTTACAGTAGAATAGACATTGCGGAGCAGGAGAAAGTTATTTCTTCTGCTCTTTTTGAATTTAGACTTATAATAAGAGTAACGAAGGGATGAAAGTGGGAGAGGACATGAAGAAGGTAAAAAAAGTGTTGGGTAGCATATTCATTTTCCTGCTCATTATGGTGGGTATATTTCTAATCTATGTGAATGATGATTCAAATGCGGAAGATGTAGCACTTACAGCCCTGGAATCTGACGACCTCATTCAAGTGGTGGGGGAAGATCCGCTGTACTTTTCTCCAAAAAACAAAGCATCAAAAGAAGTAGGGATTATTTTTTATCCAGGGGGCAAAGTGGAATATGAGAGTTATGCACCGTTGATGCGTCAATTGGCTGAAAATGGTTATTCGGTATTTTTGGTAGAGATGCCATTTGGATTGGCGGTGTTTGATATTGATGCGGCTGGAGATGTAATGATGGAACATCCAGAAGTTACGGAGTGGTATTTGGCGGGGCACTCACTGGGTGGGTCGATGGCTGCAATTTTTGCGGGGAATGATCCAAACCATGTAGATGGATTGATATTGTTGGCTGCCTATTCCACTGCAGATTTGGCCGAAACGGGTCTTCCGGTCTTGAGTATTTATGGTAGCGAAGATACAGTTTTGAGTAAGGAAAGCGTAGAGGAATACCGTTCGATGTTACCCGTTAACTATGTAGAATTCATAATTGAAGGTGGAAATCATGCGCAATTTGGTAATTATGGTGAGCAAGATGGCGATGGCGAGGCTTTGATTTCGCCTTTGGAGCAACAACAAGTCACGGTTGAAGAAGTGACGCGTTTTATAGAACAGGCCGAACTTTCACCACGTTAAGATGGTAACAAGCTAGGAGGAAATAAAAAAATGACGAACCTAGAAATGGACAAAATTGGCCTCACGGAATCATTTGTCAACGAAGCCCAAAAATATCCCGATTTATTTGTCGGTCGGGTTTCATCGCAATCGAAAAATTTATATAAGGTATTGACGGAAAAAGGTGAAGTCACAGCTGAAATTTCTGGTAAATTTCATTATCAAACAGAGGAACTGTCACAGTTTCCTGCGGTGGGAGATTTTGTGATGGTTGACCGGGTGAATGATGCATCTGGCCATGCCATTATTCATCACGTTTTGGCACGAAAAAGTGTCTTTGTACGAAAAGTAGCGGGCACACGCGAAGATAGTCAAGTGGTAGCAGCCAATATCGATACCGTCTTCATTTGTATGGCGCTAAATAATGATTTTAATTTAAGAAGGTTGGAACGCTACCTGGCCGTGGCTTGGGATAGTGGAGCGATGCCGGTTGTTGTACTGACGAAGTCGGACTTAAGTGCCGATGTTGAAGCGCAGCTGAATGATATTCATGCGGTGGCGGTCGGGGTGGATGTATGCATAACTTCGAGCGCACGAGAAGAGGGTTTTGACGCGCTACTAAAATATGTGGCACCTGGGAAGACGGTTGCATTTATCGGTTCTTCCGGTGTGGGCAAATCGACCCTCATCAATCACCTGGTCGGCAAGGAAATAATGATGACCCGAGGCCTCCGCAATGATGACAAAGGAAGACATGCCACGACTAGCCGTGAGTTACTTCTTGTTCCGGGTGCCGGTGTAGTCATTGATACACCAGGGATGCGGGAACTTGGCCTCATTCAAACGGACTTAGCCAAATCGTTTAGTGACATTGAAGAACTAGCCACCCACTGCAAATTCAATGATTGTACCCATACGACTGAACCGGGCTGCGCCGTTCAGCAAGCCATCCAGGAGGGCACCTTGCCAGTAGAGAGATTGGAGAGTTACCGTAAACTTGCCAAAGAAACGAAATATGATGGCTTAAATTCCAAAATGATTGAACGTGAAAAAATGAATGAGATGTTCAGCGAAATGGGTGGCATAAAAAATGTAAAAAAATACCTCAAGGAAATAAAGCGAAGAAAGCAGTGATAGCATTGCTTGGAGAATCGTAACTGTTCTGGCTATAATGGTAATAGCATAAGAGGTTGGAGGCGAAGTTAGATGAGTAGACATAAAATATATGATATGACCATGGCAAGAATCTATCCATTATACATTAACAAAGCAGAAAGAAAGGGGCGCTCGAAAGCAGAAGTTGATGAAATTATTTGGTGGTTAACCGGTTACGACCAAGAAAGTTTCGAGAATCAGTTGACTAAAGAAACGAACATGGAAGATTTTTTTGCGGAGGCTCCACAACTGAATCCATCCCGTTCATTAATAAAGGGAGTCGTTTGTGGGGTCCGCGTTGAAGAAATCGAAGAGCCATTGATGCAGGAAATTCGGTATATGGATAAGTTGATCGATGAGTTGGCAAAAGGTAAAAAAATGGAAAAGATACTAAGGACTTAATAGAATGGAGTGATTGAAATGCAGACAAAAACGAAAGCATGGCTTAACCTGATAATCCTTTTAGCAACGTTGGGAATCAATTTCCTCGGTGGCACGGGTATGATAAATAATGCTTCCCAAGGAGAGGTTTCCGCTGAATTTCAGACACTGATAACACCGGCGGGATTTGCATTCAGTATTTGGAGCGTCATTTATGGTCTTTTGGTTGCAAGTATGATTGTGATGATTGTAAAAAGTGATGAGCCGTATTATCAAAAAGCAATCAATGGCATTTCACCATTCTTTTGGCTGAGCTCAGCGTTTAATATGATATGGATTGTCGCCTTTTCCTACTATCAAATCGGGATTTCGACATTGTTCATAGTAGGGTACCTCTTGAGCTTAACGCGAATTATTCAAATTCTTTTGAAAATCCAGGAAGGTAAACGGTGGTTATTACCACTGACTTTTGGCCTTAACGCGGGTTGGTTGTTTATTGCAACGGTTGTTAATATTTCAGCCTTTTTAGTTCAAATCGAGTGGAATGGATTCGGTTATGCTGATGAAGTTTGGGCTACCCTCATCTTGGCAATTTCCGTTGTACTTTGTTTGGCCGTTTTATTACGCTTGAAGAATGCAGCTTTTCCACTTCCGATTGCGTGGGCCTATTGGGGTATTTATCAAGAGTTATCCGGTGCGAGTGATGTTGGACTGGTCAGGATTGTCGCGTTGGGTGGAATGGTTATCCTGGTTTTACTGGCAGGTTTCGTATTCTACCGAAATCGGCTTACCATTTTACCGGAATAGATTTTATCGAACCATAGCATCCTGCTGCGGTTCTTTTTTGTATTGGGTTATAATAAGGAAAAACGCGATAGGGGTCGATAAAAATGACAAAAGAAGCTTTGTTGATTGTGGACATGAGTAATGATTTTGTAGCGGATGATGGAACGTTGACAGTAGGAAAACCAGCTCAGGCAATTGTTCCTTATATTGTTGATTTGGCAAATCAATTTCTTGCTGAGAGAAAACCGGTTGTGATTGGCATGGATGCTCATCAAGTGAATGATTCACACTTTGAATTATGGCCAGCCCATAATGTTGTAGGCACCGAGGGACAAAAACTCTACGGAGCACTCAATGATTGGTACGATGAAAATCAAACAAACGACCTCGTTCATTATGTTCCTAAAACCAATTACAATGCTTTTTTCAAAACACCTTTAGCGGATACATTGCGGGAAAAAGGTGTGGAAAAAGTCCACGTTGTGGGGGTTACAACCGATATTTGTGATTTTATGACGGTTGCAGGTGCAGATTCAGAAGGTTTCCGGACCGCTATCCACAAACGGGGCGTGGCAACTTTTACCGAGTTGGGTGAAACGATGTTGAATCACATGGTACGGTGTTTCCACACGGAAATCATCGATTAAAGGAGTACGCGATGAAAAAGAGAATCCTCATTACCGCAGCGGTGTCAAGTTTCGTTGCTGCTTCGTACCTCGCTGTTGGAAATTTTTTCTATGAATACGCATTGAAAACGAAAAAGAAACAACTCGTTGAAGAGAATGACCCCGTTGAAAAAGATGTTTTAACAGAAACGGATTTAGCGAATGTTGCTTTTCTGGAAAAACATCCACCGCTTGAGAAATATCTTGTTTCAAAGGATAAAAGGGCGCTTAGATTGCATGCTTCGTTTTATCCGCAAGCCACAACTACACACCAATGGGTCATCGTGGTTCATGGCTATACGAGTCATAATCGGGAAATGACGCAATGGACGCGTGGTTTTTACGAAAAAGGTCTAAATGTCTTAACCCCTGATTTAAGGGGACATGGTATGAGCGATGGCGATTACATCGGTATGGGTTGGCACGACCGGATGGATATTTTAAATTGGGTGGATGCAATCATGGCGGAGGATCCCATCGCTGAAATCATTTTATTTGGTGTGTCAATGGGGGGCGCTACCGTCATGATGGTGGCAGGAGAGCGTTTACCTGAAAATGTGAAGGTGATTGTGGAGGATTGTGGCTATACAAGTGCGCGCTCCGTTCTTTCTTATCAATTGAAGGAACGGTTTAATCTACCGGAGTTTCCAGCAATACAAGCGGCTAATACGGTCGCTCAAATTCGAGCAGGCTACAATTTGTTTGAAGCTTCAGCGGTGAAGCAACTTTCCAAAGCGAAGGTTCCGATTTTATTTATTCATGGGGAAGAAGATACCTTTGTACCTTACCAGATGATGGAAGACTTATATGTAGCTACCCAAAGCGAAAAAGAAAAATTAACAATTCCCGGAGCGGGGCATGCTGAAGCAGTGAATGTTGCTCCGGAATTGTATTGGCATACGATATGGAAATTTGCTGGACGATTCATGAATTTAAGTGAACTAGACTCGGCGCGGTAAACGCCAATCATAATGCGCTGAAATGAGACGGAAGCAGACGATGGCCCCAAAAAGAAAACCAGCTTCCCATAGGTTATCAATCAGATCCAAACCAATAATGAGGCCGCCCATAGCGGCCCATAATGCGTAAATATCGGTATGCAGAATCATGGGTTCCTTGTGAGCGAGTATATCACGCACTACTCCGCCACCTGAACCAGTTAGGGTGGCGGCTACGATGATACCACTCAAGGGCATTCCTGCGTTTAAGGCTGCAAAAGCACCTTGAATCGAAAAAACGGCTAATCCGATAGCATCGAAAAGTACCGCCCATCTATCCCAACGGTCAATCCAGCGTTGGGGAACAAAAAAGACAACAGTGATGGTCACGAAAGCAGCAATGAAGTGTGCGTTTTGCGACCATATCAACTCAATGGGCGATCCGATCAGTAAGTTTCGGATAGCCCCACCACCAAATGATGTAATGAAGCCAAGGACATAAAATCCCAGAATGTCATATTTTTCTTCCAGGGCGGTAATCGCCCCACTGGCTGCAAAAGCAATGATTCCCATAAAGTTAAATAGTTCTATCATTCTGTTAAACCCTCCTGATAAACAAAATCTTCTTATACCTTATCATAGCTATTGGGAGGTTCGGAAATAGGATCACTTGAAGGTCAGCAAGTACCAAGCATCCATCGCGGTATGCTCTGAACCGGGTAAAGGTTGATCTAACAAAGTAAAACCAAATTTTTCATAGAGACGACAAGCCACATCAAGTTCCTTGAGCGTCTCCAGATAACAAGCTTCATAATGTGTGGCCGCATAAGCGAGAGCTGTTTTCATGAGAAGGTTTGAATAACCGTGTCCCTGAGCGCTGTCTTTCAGATAGAGTTTTTGTAGCTCACAAATTCCATCCTGCCATGGCGCGATTCCAACGCCACCAATGACTTCACCGTCCAACTCCAATACCCAGTATGCAGCATTTGGGGTGGCGGCATAATAAGAGGTTAAGTCCGCCAGCTGTGGATCAAAATAGGCAGTTCCGGGTAAATTAAAGCCACGGGATTTTAAAGCATCCTGGATAATTGTTTTGATGGCAAGGTTATCGGAATGGGTGATATTTCTAATAATCATGGCACACTTCCTTTTTTCAACAGTCTATCGAAACCATCTGAACGGGTCAAATTTATTTTTCAAAGGGGGAATTTATATGAACCGAATTAATTTAATCGCCTTAGGTGTCCGGGACATGGAAAAATCATTGGCGTTTTTCCGCGAAATCGGATTTCAAACGCGCACAGACGAAAAAAATCCGCCGATTGTTTTTTTCAATAACGAAGGATCCAAGCTGGAGCTATTTCCGTTGGAGGAACTGGCTCGGGATATTAATGCGATGGATCCTCCAGCATTATCCCAGGGAGGTTTCCCGGGATTGACACTTGCCTGCAATATGAAGTCCCAGGAAGAAGTGGACGCGGCTATGAAGAGAGCGGCGGAAGCGGGAGCAACAATTGCCAAAAAGCCCCAACAATTATCTTGGGGCGGTTATGGTGGGTATTTTATGGACCTGGATGGTTATTATTGGGAAGTCGCCTACGGACCAGACTGGGAATTTGATGAACAAAACATGCTGGTTATTGAATAATGACGTTTAAAATGACTTACTGGTATTTTCTGCCGAGCAAGTCATTTTGTTTTATTTTAAAGTGACTTGCGAATCAAAAAAACTGACTAAGTCACTTTAAAGGTCCTGTTTAACGATTTTATCCGCTTCCGTTATATCACGCAGAACGCGGCAAGGGGAACCGACGGCAACAACATTTGCAGGAATATCGCGTGTTACTACTGAACCGGCACCAATTACGGAATTTTCACCGATTGTTACACCGGGCATCACGACAACATTAGCGCCGATCCAGACATTGTCAGCGATAGTAATGGATTGATTATATTGCAGATGCTTTTTGCGTGCTTCAGGGTCAATGGGATGCGTACCCGCTGACAAAGTGACGTTTGGACCGAACATAACATCATCCCCGATATAGATGGGTGCGTCATCGACAAGGGTCAGATTAAAGTTAGCGTAACAATTTTTCCCGAAATGAGTATGACAGCCCCAATTAGCATAGAGTGGGAGTTGGATATAACTGCCTTTTCCGTAATGGCCCAATAATTGTTTGAGCTTCTCTTCTTGTTGTTTTATTTGAGTAGGACGCAGTTGATTCAAATCGAATAATAATTCATTGTAAGCGCGTTGTTCTTCCAAAATGTCTCCATTATCCGGGTTATATATTTCCCCGCTAAACATAACTTTTTTGAAATCCATTATTTACCTCCCGTAAATTAAATGAGTTATTACCATCTTACACTTAAACCTTCGCAACATCACGGAAATACATCCGAGCATGGTTCATGTATAATAAACTTAATTATAAAATGAAAAGAGGGGTTTTATGGTAAATAAGAAGACAAGGATCGGAATTGTAGGTTATGGAAATCTTGGAAAAGGTGTGGAAGAACAAATTCAATTCAATGAAGATTTAGAATTAGTCGGTATTTTTTCCCGCCGCAAGCCCGAGTCGGTAGAAAGTGAGAATCCCGTTTTTCATATGGATGATTTAGTGTCGATGAAAGACGCTATCGATGTTCTTCTTTTATGCGGAGGCTCAGCGACGGATATCCCAGAACAAGCACCGGTTTTACAAGAATCATTTAATACCGTCAATGCGTATGATAACCATGCGGAAATACCTGCTCATTTTGAAATTTTGGATGAGATTGCACTTCGTCAAGGTAATGTTGCCATTGTCGCAACAGGTTGGGATCCGGGCCTCTTTTCATTGAACCGTTTAATTTCCGAAGCGATTTTGCCAAAAGGTGAAACCTATACGTTTTGGGGAAAAGGAGTAAGCCAAGGCCATAGCGATGCAATCCGTCGTGTGGAGGGGGTTAAACGTGGCGTTCAATATACTATTCCCAATGAAAGTTTGATTAAACAAATCAAAGATGGCGAACAGGTTGTTTATACCAAGACTTCTTCACATAAACGCGTGTGCTATGTTGTAGCCGAAGTCGGAGCGGATGAACCGACGATCGCTGAAACGATTTCCACAATGAAAGATTATTTTGCCGATTATGAAACGGAAGTCCATTTCATTGATGAAGAAACTTTTGAACGTGACCACGGCGGTATTCCTCACGGTGGACACGTCATTCGTCGCGGTTACACGGCTGAAGATACAATGGCGGTTTATGAATTGAATCTGGATTTGGGAAGCAATCCAGGCTTTACGGCAGCAGTGATGGTCGCGTATGCGCGCGCTGCTCATCGTTTGGCAAGTGAGGGAATTTATGGGGCAAAATCTGTATTTGATGTGGCACCGTCCTATTTATCACCAAAGACATCGTCACAACTAAGAAAAGAACTCCTATAATAGATGCGCCGAGATGAAACTTAAACCTTTTATCTCGGTTTTTTTGATGAATATGAGTCAGGAGGAGGATAGGAATGCTATATCTCGGTTTATTGCGTGGCATAAACGTTGGTGGCAAGCATCGCGTTCCAATGGAAGATCTAAAAAAGTTATTTTATCGATTGGGATGCACGAGCGTGGAGACACTACTAAACAGTGGCAATATTCTCTATGAATGGGAAAACTCGTTAGCAGACAATGAAGTTGCTGAAGAATTAGCTGAACATTTATGAAAGCGTTTTTGTGTTATAATGGAGGCGACGTAAGCAATCACCCTCGCAAACACAAACCCCTAAATCATCTTTTATACTGCTTGAAGGTTTTTCTTTTCAAGAAATGAGGAAAAATTATGAATAAGACGACGAAGGGAAACGTTAACAGCGTCTCTCTCTTCAAGAAAATCGGTATGATTGTCTTGTTTCTCGCTACGTTTCTATTTTCCGCTAAGGCGTTTGCTTCTTCCTGGGACATGATGCCTGAAATCGATACTTTGGCACAGGAAGAAACCGTTGAAGGACCTGGTTTTTTTCTGGTACTTTGGTACGCGTAGATGGGACTGTCAATGGGACGGCTTTTGTCACCGGTGAAAATGTCCAGATTAATGGTACTATTAATGGTGATCTGTTTGTGGCGGCACAGAACGCAACCATAACCGGGGAAATAACTGGAAATGTTTATTTTGCTGGGATGACTATTATCATGGAAGGTGAAGTTGCACAGGATACTTTCATGGCCGGCCAAACTCTGACCATTGGAGAAGATGCATCTTTAGGTAGGGATTTATTTACAGCAGGGAGTACGATCATTCAAGCGGGAGCTGTTGAACGGCACATGTTTGGCGCAGGCGATAGCATTGTATTGAATGGCTCCATCGGAGGAGACGTCAATCTTGATTTAAATCGATTATCCCTGGGAAACGCGGCGGTAATCAATGGCGACCTTACTTACACGAGCGATAAAGAAGCCAACATGGAATCAGGAGCCCAAGTGCAGGGCGAGACCGATTTCCGCCAGGTTGAGAGAAACAGACAGGATATGTATAACAGGCAGATGCGTCGAGGCTTTGGTTCCCAAATCTGGTTCGCGGTTTTAAGTGTACTTAGTGCTGCCTTAATCTGGTTAGTAATTAAATTATGGCGCCCAACTTGGTGGGAAAGAACAGCACAACCTCTGTTGGAAAGACCACTAGCCACTATGGGAATTGGCCTATTGGCATTGTTGGTGACACCACTACTTGGTATCTTGCTGATGATAACCATTATCGGAATCCCGTTGGCATTTATTTTGTTGACAGGGTATGGCATCATGCTCTACCTAGCTAAAATATTTGTTTCTGTTGCGGCTGCTCTTGCACTTACTAGAAGAATCCATGGTACTAAGCGGATTAAGGAAAGCTGGCTGGTTGTTTTGAGTCTACTTATTCTAGGACTGATTGGGATGATACCGATTCTCAATTTCTTCTTATGGGTTCTGATGGCTATCGCGGGTCTAGGGACATTTGCCCTATCCCACTATAAAAAAGCTTCAGCATAGTAAATGTAACGGAAAAAGTAACTGCCAAAACTTAGTTGGCAGTTACTTTTTCTCGCGTTTCGTCATTTTTAGATTAAAAAATTAATTGATGTTCGGTTTCCACAAGGTTTAAATTAAAATAAAGTGAGAAAACCAGTGACAAACAATAGGAAGCGTGCTAAAGTAACCATAGAATAATCCACTCTCCACCTTTCAATACGCATCAAATCACTTCTGGAAAAACACTCTTCTTTTCTGACTCTCCAAATTTTATCCCTCTTACAACTTTTTTATCCACGATACAAGTAGCTTTATTTGTTATACCCTTTTTTCACCAACTGGGTCCCCCAAAATAATCTTCGATTACCAGTCCTTGCGTCACCACCACATTTTAACACCTGCCACCAAACGACCAACAACCTTATCTTTTCGTTGCCTCACAGGTCACCGGTGACGCTTATGAACAATTTTGAAAAGTGAGTTGTTTTAAATGAAAATACATCTTACCGAAACTAAAAAATTCATATTTCTTGAAAGTTCAGGGAAGAGGTGGAAATACTCCAAAAGAATTTTTTACTTGCTTTTCCTGATTACGATCGTTTTCCTGGCTCTGATTATAAGAGGTCTACTTGCTCAACCGATCCTGACCAACTTGGAGATGGGATTTGGAAACTTTGAACCCATTAATAATCCGGTGCTCCTGCAAGAAGATTTCGCAACACTGGATTCAATCAATGTGACGGGAGAAGAAACAAAACCGAAAGTATTTGCCTTTTACCAACTGGACGGATTTCCCAACAAGGAGAACAACGATTCCCTCCTGGGAAATATTGATAGCATTGACATTTTAGTTCCAGATTGGTTTTTGTTTGACAAAGAAGGTTCAATTATAGAAAAATCGGATCTAGAGATTGATTTATTGGCAACTGAGAACAACGTACAAATTGTCCCATCTATTTCCTTAAGTGAAAGCACCACAGCCGATGATCTTCATGATTGGCTTTCAAACCCAGCAATCAAGGATAAAATAATCAAGAATCTGCTAAATAAGATTAAAACCAAAGGCTACAAGGGTCTGCATTTAAATCTTTCGGCAGTCCATTGGGATGATAGAGAGCTATATAATGAGTTTGTTACTGATTTATATAACACTTTCCATCAATCTAATTTGCTCCTTACGGTTTTTGTTCGGTTAGGCGATGAAACCTATGACACCAAGTTTCTTACCCAAGTCTCGGATCATATTATGGCTAATGTATTTGACCAACATATTGAAAAAGATGAACCGGGTCCTTTGGCATCTTTTCAGTGGACACAAGAGACACTGGATCAATATCAGGGGGAAACAGAAAAACTGGTTCCTTTATTGGCCAACTATGGATATGCCTGGAACTTGACAACTAATGAGCCCGCCATCCCATATGATTTCACCAGTTTAATGGAAATGGTCAATAGGCAAAAATTCGAAATACAGTGGGAAGATCATTTATTAAATCCCTATATTCGCTATAAAAAAGATAAAGAAGAACATGTCATCTGGCTTTTGGATGGGACGACTTTTTATAATCAAATGAAACTGGCCCAAAGCAAGGAAATTCCATCCATAGGTGTTTGGAATCTGGGTTCGGAAGATCCGTCCATCTGGAAATTGTTGGTAAATGATAAGGTTGATGCCCTGGATTTGGAAACAATACCAAATCGCGTATCTACAGCAGTATCCGGGGATGGAGACTTTCTAAAAGTGACGATGGTAGAGGCGGAAGGGAAAAGGAACCTCGAAATAGACCATCATTTTATAACCAAGGCGACTTATGAAAAATACCCAACGCCCTATCTTCTGGAAAAATATGGAATGAATGAGAAAAAGGTAGCCATATCTTTTGATGACGGACCTAATCCAAAATATACTGGAAGAGTTTTAGAAATTTTAGACCAATACAATGTGAAAGCAGCCTTTTTCCTGATTGGCCAAAACGCCTCGATGTACCCCGAACTTACGAAAAAAATCTATGATGAAGGGCACGAAATTGGCAGCCACACTTATACGCATAAAGACATAATATCAGTTTCCGATCAGCAGTTGGAGTTTGAGTTAAATTCCACTCAACGTGTCATTCAAGGAATTACGGGGCACTCAGTAATCATGTTCCGCCCCCCTTATCTTTTGTTGAACGACGAACCTAATGAATTGCCGTCCAAAAAAGTACTGGATCGCTTTTTGACCATTCAAGAGATGGGATATACTGTTGTTAGTTCGACAATAGATCCCAGAGATTGGAACGGAGGAACAGCAGAACAAATATTTAATGACACCATCAAACGAATTCAAAATGGGCGTACGATTCTTTTCCACGATTCCGGTGGTGATCGAAACCCGACGATTGAGGCCCTACCAAGGGTTATCGAATGGCTGAAAGAGAATGACTATTCAATTGTTCCGGTGAGTGAATTAGTGGGATTGGAACGAAAACTTGTGATGCCGGATGTTCAAGAGGCTGAAAAGACAATGGTCCCGCTGTTTCAATTTGGTTCTTCCTTTAATGCGATGTTCATCACATTCGCAAGAAATCTCTTATCTGTATTGATTGGTATAGGCTTGGTACGTCTCGTCATTTTGGTTATTTTCAGTTACAAACAAAAAAGAAAAAGTGAAAAGCTTGTGTTCGACGAAGACAAACGTCCGTTTGTTACGGTTCTGATTGCTGCTTACAATGAGGAAACAGTAATCGGAAATACCATCCAGTCCATTTTGGCGAGTAGCTATCCCCATTTTGAAATCCTGATTGTAGATGATGGTTCAAAAGACAAAACAGCAAGCATCGTGGAAGCAGCAAGCAAAAAGTATCCTAACATTCGCTTGCTGAGAAAAGAAAATGGCGGAAAAGCCTCTGCTTTGAACCTGGGTATTCAAAAAAATTCATCAGAAATTATTGTTACCCTGGATGCCGATACGCTCATCGCGGAAGACACGATTGCTCTGATTATCAGACATTTAGAAAATCCTGAAGTTGGTGCTGTTTCGGGAAATGTGAAAATCGGGAACAGGAAAAACCTTCTTACTTGGTGGCAACATATCGAGTATGTGACTGGATTCAACTTGGAAAAACGTGCGTTTGATGAATTGGATAGTATTACTGTTGTTCCAGGAGCCATCGGAGCTTGGAGAAAGAGTGCCTTGCTGGAAGTTGGTTTATTCGAAGAAGATACACTGGCGGAAGATACTGATGTCACGATGAAGCTGTTGCGCAAGGGTTATAAAATAAGAAGTGAAGTTGCAGCGATTGCTTATACGGAAGCACCCGAAGATTTAAAAAGTTTTACTAAGCAGCGCTACCGTTGGACCTTTGGTATTCTACAGTGCATTTGGAAGCACCGAACAGCTTTATTCAATATGAAAAATAAAAAACTCGGATTCCTGGCCATGCCGAATATGATTTTCCAATATGTCTTGTTGGCAACTGCGCCACTTGTAGACTACATTTTGATTCTGGCGCTTATCTCTGGTAATATGTCTGTAATCTATTTCTATTTAGCGTTTTTATTGGCGGACAGCTCAGTTTCTATCTATGCTTTCAATTTGGAAAAAGAAAAGAAAAAACCATTACTGACACTGTTCATTCAACGGATAGTATACCGCCAATTTTTTACCATTGTTGTATGGAGAAGTTTTGTCAATGCTATCAAAGGACAGTTGCAGGGCTGGAATAAATTACAACGAACCGGTCATGTGACATGAGTAATGTGTGAAGCTCTCGTTTCACGATAGGCCGGAAACAGGAATTGAGGTGATAAACCAGAGGATGAAAAAAATGTTGAAGAACTTGGTTTTGTTGGCGCTTGCATTCGTTATCGGAGGGTGTAATTCAAGGGAGCAGGAAAAGGTCATGTATCCAGATAATGTCTCAGAGGAGCAGAGAGAAAAAGATATCCAGTATGCTTTCGAGGTATGGAACGAACGGTATTTGAAGCAAATTGATGAAGATCAATATTATGTGGCGTATGATGACAATGATAGTACCGTTTCGGAAGCGCATGGTTATGGGATGTTAATCTTGGTAATGACGGAAGGGCAGTATGGCATCGAAACAAAAAAACATTTTGATGGTATGTATCACTATGCCAAGTCTCATCCCTCGGACCGAAATCGTTCCTTTATGGCCTGGAAACAAACGCGTCAATCAGATGGAACGATGATGGATGACAAAAATGGGAGCCATACTGGTTCTGCCACAGACGGTGATATGGATATCGCTTTTTCCTTATTACTTGCCGACCAGCTGTGGGGGAGCGATGGCGATATCGACTACAAGCAGGAAGCAAACACAATAATTTATGCTTTGATGGAAACAGTTGTTAACCATGATGAGTGGACTTTGAAGCTTGGTGATTGGGTCAGGGATGAAGACCCCAAATATGGGAAAGCCACAAGGACCTCGGATTGGATGATTGGTCATATGGCTACCTTTTACGAAGTGACAGGTGATGAGCGCTGGCTACAAGTATTGGATAAGACCATCGAACTGACCGCAAGCATCCAAAATAAATTCAGCCCCGAAACAGGGCTCCTTCCTGATTTTGTTCGGAAACAGGAAGATGAATGGATTCCTGTGGAACAAAATTTTCTGGAAAGAGAAAATGATGCCTATTATGCCTACAATGCATGCCGCGTCCCTTGGCGGTTAGCCTCTGGTTATTACGTCACAAATAACATAGAAGTGAAGCAGCAGATAGAAAAAATCAACGCTTGGGTCATCGAAATGACGAACGGTGATCCTTCCATGATTAAGTCTGGTTACGATTTGGCTGGAAATGCGCTTGTCAGCTATACCGACATGGCTTTTGTCGCTCCGTTTATCATGAGTGGTTCCATAAATGCTGATAACCAGGAGTGGGTCAATCTTTTATGGGAAAAAATGACAAAACAACTGGGACCGGATGAAGCCAGTAATTATTACAGTGACACAATCCGCTTACTTGTCATGCTATTCATGGGGGAAGCGGAAAACCCATCCATTAACGTGACAAATATATAAATAAAATTATGGATATAAAAATACCGGACTACTATTTTAAAGTAGCTCGGTATTTTTGTATCTATTGGGGTTGATAATATGTGGTGGTCTGTGGAGGTGGTATAATTTACTTAGAAAGAAGGTAAAAAATGATTATAAGAGAAGCAGAAGAACAAGATTTAGATAAATTGATAGAGCTTTGGTATGAAGCGTCCCTCAAGGCCCATGATTTCATTGACCCGAAATATTGGGAAGCAAATAAAACAACGATGCGTGAGCTATATTTGCCTTTGTCTCAAAACTGGGTAGTAGGTGATTGCGATGGATTTGTATCCATGATGGGAAGTGAAGTCAATGCGTTATTTGTTTCCCCTGGCCAACAACACAAAGGTTTAGGCACTGCATTAGTAAATTGGGCAAAGAGAGAGGAAGGCACCTTGACTTTAAATGTTTATGCTCGCAATGAAAAAGCAATTCAGTTCTATGAAAAAATGGGCTTCGCTAATATAGAAACAAGTATGGATGAAGTGCTCAATGAAAAACAATTTCGGATGCAGTGGGTAAAAGGGTAAAATTTTAACAACAGTTGTTATCATACATATTATAAAGATATGTGTAGTAAAATAGAGTTAAGAAAAGAGGAATACGTGTGACAAAAATAGCAATCGTGGGAATGGGCGCCGCCGGGGTGAGTGTACTCCATGCCATGACGAAGTTCCCTGAGTATGCTGATGCTGAAATCATTATTTATACAGATCCAGATACTTTTGGAACCGGACTCCCTTATCAGCCGGACACAAGTATCCTTTTATTGAATCAAAGGGCAGAAACAATGAGTATTAAAGTAGAAGACCCGCTCGATTTTGTAAAATGGGCAGCAGTAAATAAAGGTTTCAATGACGGGGAGAAAGCACATTTACCCAGAACTTGGTATGGTGAGTACTTACAAGAGACCATGAACAAAGCGATTGAAATACTCAAGCCCACCATTATTAAGGAAGAAGTGCAAGATCTTTCTATTAAAATAGATGGAGCAATAATATTGAAAACGTTAAACAGCGAAAAACAAGTCAATATGGTTCATTTATGCATCGGCCACCTGCCCTATCAGGATCCTTACCACTTAAAAGGACATCCTAGCTTTATCTATAATCCCTATCCAACTTATGAAAAACTGGAAGCCATACCTAATGGTTCGCGTGTCGGTATTGTTGGAACCGGCTTGACCGGTATTGATATGATGCGCTATTTGTTAAGGAAGCGTGAAGGAATAAAAATATATTTCTTTTCTGACACGGGGACTTTTTCGTCAGTAAGAGGGGAGGAACCGGATGATGCGTTAAATTACCTCACGCTTGAACAGCTCGAAAGAGAGAAGAAGCATAACAACGGGTTTGTTTATCTTTCAAAAATGATTGAATGGTTCAAGTTGGAATGTGAGGATAAAGAAATCAATGTGGGAGCGCTTTTGAATCGTTATTCAAAAGGGGATATCGATGACTTAAAAGCGCAGCTAACGGATGAAGGTCAGTTGGGAATGCTTCAGATGATTATTCATGCCATGGACCCCTATTTAGCAGATTATTGGCTAGCGTTAAACGAAACGGATAAAAAACAATATTTTCATGATTATCGTGCTGACTTCGAACGCTTTCGGAGTCCAATTCCAAGCGAGTCAATTTCAGAATTGCTTGAAGGGTGTGAATCGGGGAAAATTTCTATCCACAAGGAATTGAAAGCGATTGCTGATGTGCAGGGAGCTTTTGATGTTTCTTTCGAAAACGGAAAAAATATTCAAGTTGATTATCTCATTAATGCAACAGGCCAGGATAAAAATATTGAGAAATCCTACAACAATAGCAAGCTATTAAATAATTTGTTGAATAAACGTATTGTGCAACCGGAAGTTTTTGGGGGTATTCAGGTTATTTGGCCAACTTCTCAGGCAGTTAGTCAACGCTACGGTATTATTTCTAATTTGGTGATCCATGGACAACTCATCAGTGGGTTGCAATATGGAAATAACACGGTAGGGATGATTCGTGATCATGCTTATCGAGTCGTAAAAATAAATAAATAAAAAGAGCTTCCAGATGGACGCTCTTCTCAAGGTTAGAAATTTTGTGGTGGTGTCGGTGGCATATTGCCTTGACGACGGTATTGTGAAGGCGTCATGTTAGACAACTCACGGAATGTTTTAGAGAAATGGGATGGCGATTGGAAGCCAACCAAATGGGCAATGTCGGCAATTGCAATATTGGTATTACGCAACATCTTTTGTGCCTCATCAATTCGAACGTGAATCAAATAGTCGATTGGTGACATACCAACTTCTTGTTTGAAAATACGGATTAAATAGAATTTATTAATGTGGATCAGTTCAACCAAGTCATCCAAAGTGATGTTTTTGTGGTAGTTCACTTTCATAAAGTTCTTAACTGTCTGGATTTCTTTATGATTTTTCTTGTTTAGTGAATTACGGATAGAGAACTCTTCGTCACGCAATAGATGGATTAAAATAACTTCAATATAACGTTTTGCGACTTCCTCATAACCAGATTTCTTAGCAGTCATTTCTTTAGTAAGGAATGTGATGAATTGACTTGTATCCGCTTCTTTTTCGTCATGAACGTAATAGGTAAATTCGCCATCAGCTTCACTTACGGAAGAAAATTCTAAGCCATGGATTCCGACTTCTGTAATATCTATGCTTGTATTATTTTCTAAATCCCAATAATGATCGATATTAGGATTAATCAAAATAATTTGATTTTTTCCAACTGTACGTGAAGAATCTTTAAAAGTTAACGTTGCTTCACCGTTATGAATGTAAATCATCTTAACGTGTGGTTGTTTTTGGAAAGTGGTGGTAAGTTCGGGCGTAACAGTCATTCTTGTGGCAGAAACAATTTTGAGAGACAAGTTTTTGAAATTCGACATGGTGTACATGGTTACCCTCCTCTTAAGGTTAATTGTATATGATAGATATATTTTTTATAATAATTTTATTGATTACTATTAATATAATAAAGCATTTTTTGGGAATGTCTAGTAATTTACCTTGAAAAACCAAAAAAATAATAGTGAAATTGATGAAATAATAATAAAGTAATTTTTTTAGTATCAACTTGTCTAGCGAAGAATCATTATTTTACGTTACTAAAATAAAAAAAGCTAGAGCGAACATTTTTGTTCCGAAAAAATAAACTTTTGATTATTTTCGAAAATCAAGTATAACATTATGCTAAAAAGTTGTCACTAAAATTTTTTATAATTTAGATAAAATTAAGTATTTTATGCGGTATAAATAAGGCTCCATAGGCTTGGGTATTTTCGAAAATAAAACAAACAAATGTTTTCATGTTGTTGGTTTGGTATGATAAGTAAAGATGTTGATATATTAGGCTTATTTATTAAAAGTAAGGTTTGAGGAGGTAAGGGAAATGAATATTCTAAACAGTTTTAAGAAGGGTGTTACCGGTATCGTGCAATCTTTAAGCAGATATCCCGTCACGATTCTTTGGCTTCTAGTAGTGGCAACGCTAAATGCCATGCAAATCCAAAATGACTTCGACTTGTATAGTCGTTGGTTATATACGGCATTAACGGGGGTTATGCTGGCAGCAGTAGCACAACATCTTTATGAACATTTCTTTGTTAAAGAAAATAATCGATGGTTATTGGCTTTTTTGGCGGTGGTGTTGGCAATTTTGTATTACTTCAGTTTGCCGAGTAATAATCAATACGACTTAATTTATCCTATTCGGACGATTGTTTTATTATTCGCTCTGTTCATTGCTTTTATTTGGATTCCAACCATAAAATCTGACCGTTTATATTTTCACTCAAATTTCCTGATTATTTTTGAGTCTGTGATGATGACCTTTTTGATGGCGGTTGTTTTGTCAATAGGCGTCTCGGCGATTCTGGGAAGTGTTGATTTTCTTTTGTTCAATTTTGACTCACGTGTTTACGGGCATGCATTCAATATAATCGGAACGCTATTCGCCCCCATCTATTTTTTGAGTCTTATCCCAAATTATAAGAAAACCAATCCAACAGATGCGGACCACGCAACAAAAGTACCACGTTTTCTTGAGATTTTACTTGTGTATATCGTGATTCCTTTGGTTGCCATTTACACATTGGTCTTGACGGCATATGTCGTCTTGAATATAGGTGGGGAATTCTGGACCAACAACTTACTTGAACCCTTGTTGGTATCCTATGCGATCATTGTTATCGTTGTTTATCTTTTGGTCTGCAACATCGACCATAAATATAGTCGCCTCTTCCGAAGAATATTCCCCAAAATTATGTTGGTGGTTGTCCTCTTCCAGACTGCAGCGAGCATTTTGCGTATTCAAAATCTTGGTATTACGCATGGGCGTTACTATGTCATTCTGTTTGGGATTTTTGCGACCGTTGCGGCCATCATATTTAGCTTTTTTCCAAAAGAAAGAAGTGGTTGGATTGCGCCCGTCTTGATTGCCCTTTCGCTTATTTCGGTTGCGCCCGTCATTGATGCTTTCTCAGTTGGTCGAGGCAGTCAACAGAATTTGTTGGAAAGGAAATTACAAGAAAATGACATGTTGGTTGCTGACGAAATTGTACCCAATTCCCAAATACCTTTAGAAGATAAGGTTGCGATCACAAAAAGTGTAGATTATTTAACAGTTTGGGGAGATGTGGACCAAGTTTCTTTCTTGCCAGATAATTTTGACATTTACTCCGACTTTAACGAAGTATTTGGCTTCAATATGATTTATTCTGTATTGCCAGACGAGGGGCCATTTGCTCCGGAGGGGAGATTTGTTTACCTTGATTGGGAAGGAGCGGGTTCGGTTTCATTGGAAGGAGCAGATTATTTACTCAAGGTAAGTCTCTACAACAATGAGGAAAATCGTAGTCAAAAAGTTAGTGAAGACCTAAACCTGATAATCGAAGATGCTGATTCCTTGATTCTGGAAAATAATTCGGGAACGCAAATATTGCGTTTTGAGATGCAACAATTATTTGAGAAGGCCTTCTCGGAAGCAGATGAAACGCAAAAAGGTGGAAATGTGACGCTTGAATCCATGATGGAGACACAGGAAAATGAACAAGCAAAAATGACTGTCATCATCACACAACTGGAAGAATATAATGATGTCACAAATGGTGAACTTTTCGTTATCATCACCATTAAATGATAGAAGATGCAGCAACGACTCGTAATTTCGTTGCTGCATTTTTCTGATTTAAAGGTTATTATCGAACATTTAAGAAATTCCTTGTTCATAATTTGACGTTGTTTTAGTAGAATGAAGGTATTGTTATAAAGGGGGATATTAAATAGATGATAGAAATTTTAAAGGCCATCATTCTTGGTATTGTAGAAGGAATTACCGAATGGTTGCCGATATCAAGTACGGGACACATGATTTTGGTAGAAGAGTTCATCCAATTGGATATGACTGCTGCGTTTAAAGAAATGTTTTTTGTGGTCATTCAACTGGGGGCGATTTTAGCGGTTGTAACCTTGTATTTTCACAAACTGAATCCCTTCTCGCCCAAGAAAACGGCACAAGAGAAGAAAGAAACGATGGAAATCTGGTATAAAGTTGTGGTGGGGGTCATTCCTGCCGGTGTTCTAGGGTTATTATTGGATGACTGGTTGAACGCACATTTTTATAATTACCTCGTAGTAGCTATTATGTTAATCGTTTATGGCGTTTTATTCATCGTGATCGAAAATCGCAACAAAGGTGAAAAAGCAAGTGTAACAAGCTTCCAGGAAATGTCATATAAAACAGCATTTATCATTGGATTATTCCAATGTTTGTCGCTTATTCCCGGAACATCTCGCTCTGGCGCAACTATTTTGGGCGCCATTATCGTGGGAACATCCCGTTTTATCGCAGCAGAATATTCTTTCTTCTTGTCGATTCCAATTATGTTCGGAGCTAGCGCTCTGAAGCTCGTTAAATTTGGATTCAACTTTACCGGGATGGAACTAACCATCCTCCTAACAGGTATGGTTGTTGCTTTCCTTGTTTCCGTTGTAGCCATTAAATTCTTGATTAAATACATTCAAAACAATGACTTCAAGGCTTTTGGATGGTATCGTATCGTTCTAGGAATTCTCGTAATCGGATATTTCCTCTTTTTCGGATGATAATGTTAGAATGAGGGTAATAATGCGTGAGAGAGAGGTATAAGATTTGAAAAAGTCTACAGTAATTATCCCAACTTACAATCCTGCTCGAGAATTTATTTCTTATGTGAAAGAACTTATTCATGAAGGGATAGAAAACATTATTATCATTGACGATGGAAGTACAAATGAAACGCAAGCTGTTTTTCGGGAAATTGAAAAATTTCCCCAGTGCATTGTTTTAATCCATCCGGAGAACCGCGGTAAAGGTGCGGGTCTCAAAACCTCTTTTCGTTATTTAAAAGAAAATCGCCCGGATATTACAAAAATTGTCGCAGCGGATTCTGATGGCCAACATGCCGTAAAGGATGTTCTCAATTTGTTGAAAGTTTTAGAGGAATCGAACCACGGTATCGTTCTGGGTGTTCGCGACTTCGATTTAGAACAAGTACCAAATAAAAATGCTTTCGGAAACAAGCTAACAAGTCATGTCTTTAAAGGTCTTTTTGGAACTTATATTTCTGACACACAAACGGGCTTAAGGGGATTTCATAGTTCTGATATTGATTGGTTGCTGTCAATCAAAGGCGAACGTTTTGAGTATGAAATGAATATGCTGATGATGGCCATTCATAACAAAATCCCTCTTCAAGAGGTTGCTATCCAAACACTCTATTTTGGGAAGAAACCAGCCTCGCACTACAAAACATTCCGTGATTCATGGCGAATCGCCAAGCAAATCATGATTGGCTTTTTTATGAAAAAACGGCTCATTGAATATAGGTAGGAGGGATAAAGGATGCCAACAGAATATGGCATATTTTATAAGTTCATACGCGGCATTTTGCGTCTATCTTCTAAGAAAGCGACTATTCAAGACTTTCGTAAAAATAAAGAAGGTCCGGTTGTTTATGTCTCCCACCATCAAAATATGGTCGGTCCGATCAGTGTCCTAAAATGGTATCCGGAATTCGTGAGAACATGGATATTCAGCGTTTTTATGGCCTATGAAACGAGCTATCATCAATATGTGGATTACACATTGACCGAAAGATTTGGTTGGCCACGTAGTATCGCCAAAATTGTGGCTATCCCGTTGGCTTGGTTTGCTTCGACATTGACACGATCTGGACGAGGGATTCCCGTATACAGGCAGTCACGCGACGTATTGCAAACGATGAATGAATCGGTAGAAGCTTTGGAAAATGGGAGCAGTATTTTGATTTTCCCGGATGTTGATTACAGTGATGATAGCCAAGAAATGAAAGAAATTTACGATGGTTTTTTATATATTGAAAAATACTATTATCGTAAAACGAAACAGCATGTGCCTTTTGTGCCCATCGTGGCCCTCAATGAGTCAAATGAAATTCGTGTGGGAGAACCGATTTATTTCACCGGTCGATTGAGTTTTTTCAAGGAGAAAAAAGTCGTCGCCGAAGAAATTCAGCACGCATTAAATACCTTGCCAAAAGATGTCATCACGCAACATGTCACAAAACAATTTAACAAAATTTATTGACCGAGGCCATGGCGCCTTGGTTTTTTTGTTACTTGAGCCAATCTTCGCACTTAAATGCCTACTTTTAGTCAGATGGGTTATCAGTCAGAATTTTAGTGACATTATGCTATACTTTTGGCAATTGGGAGGTGGTTTGACTGATATTGCGTATGTATATTACCTTGATGCCGGTGATCATAGCGGGTGTTGCGAATATGAAATTATTAAAGTCATCATGGCTTAAAAATTGGCAAACGCCGATGGATAAAGGAAAACTGTGGCGTGATGGTCAGCGGGTTTTCGGGGAAAATAAAACGTGGCGAGGTGCCTGGGGAATGGTGATGACTAGCGTACTTGCCATGGTTTTATGGGGCTTTATTTGTCGTCTTATTCCTTTTTTGGAAAGTAATAATCAATTTTATATAAAGCAATCAAATACGCTTACTTTTAATATTCTAGTAGGAGCATTACTGGGTATTGCGTATATTCTGTTTGAGTTGCCAAATAGTTTTATGAAGAGAAGACGAGGGATACAACCGGGAAAAGCAGCTTATGTAGCTAAACCTTGGAAATATCTGTGGTTAGATCAAATGGATTCCTTATTCGGTTGTGCCTTGGTGTTATGGCTGTTTTACCCAATCGGTTTGGGGCAATATCTGGGTTATGTATTTTTAGGAGCAGTGACCCATTTAGTTATTAATATGGTTCTCGTTAAGTTAGGGTGGAAGAAATCAATTTAGGAGAGGAGAACGTTATGTACAAAGTGATACCTGCCTTTCATAGGTCCAATCTATTGAGTTTGCTGGGTTTATTTTTATCGCTTATGTCCATGAGAAACATTTTCCAAGGACAATTAGATGCTGCTATTATATTATTCGTATTTTCCGGTCTCTGTGATCTTTTTGATGGAAAATTCGCCAGATTATTCAAACGTGATGAGAAGCAACAACAAATGGGCGAATATATTGATTCATTCGTGGATATGGTTTCCTTTATTGCTCTGCCCATTGCGTTTCTCTTTCAATTACTTGAAGGACAGTATGTACCGCTCATACTTGCGACTTTGTATGCAGTTTGCGGTGTCCATCGCCTCGGTTATTTTCATATTATCAAAGGTGATGCTTTTATTGGTATGCCATTGACGTATATCACCTTAACCTTAACGGTAACGTATGCTTTCTTCAGTCTTTTTGGAGCAGTGGAGAGTGCTTTGTTTCGCGCAACAGTCGCACTTATTTACTTCATTTTACCGTTAGGTTTCATATGGAATGTTCCGGTTGCAAGACCATCCGGAAAGATGTACATCCTTTTTATTATATTGGCGATAATCGTTCTTGTTATTGTTGGAAGTAGGTTATGACCATGCCGAAAATTTACAATCGTCAAACCGAAGACTTTTATGAAGAATTGGAAGTGGGCGGAAAAACACTCAAGTTTCTTTATGGAACTTCTTTAGGAAGAATCATTTTGAGACCGCTTATCCAGCCTGCTTTTTCCAATTGGAAAGCACGGCTTAATAATACCAAGCGGTCCATTAAAAAAATCCAGCCTTTCGTTGAAAAATACGACATCGATTTAACTGAATCCGAAAGGAATTCTTTTCATTCTTTTAACGCCTTTTTTACCCGACGTTTGAAACCTTCCGTGCGTCCCATTGCGACCGCAACCGACCAATTAATAGCCGTCGCCGACAGCAAGTTGATGGTCTATCCGATAACGCGTGCGGGTGTTTTTAAAATTAAAGGCCAAAGTTATACGCTCGAAGAATTGGTTCGGGATAACGATGTAGCCGGACAATTTCAAGGCGGGCATTGCTTCGTGTATCGTCTGACGATGGATGATTATCATCGCTACTGTTACCCGGAAGCTGGAAAAAAGGTTGCTGGACAATACATCCCCGGCGTTCTTCACTCAGTGCGCCCGCTAGCTCACCGCCATACACGTGTATTTTCCGAAAATACCAGGCAATGGCAACTATTGGAGACGGAACATTTTGGGCGCATTTTATTTATCGAAGTGGGTGCGATGTTGGTTGGGAAAATCCACGATCACGGTATTACGCAATTTAAAAAAGGACAAGAGAAGGGCTATTTTGCCTATGGCGGTTCTAGTATTGTGGTCTGTTATGAAAAAGATACCATTATGCTGGATGAGGATATTTCATCCCACAACCATAAAGGGATTGAAGTAAAAGTTCGATACGGAGAAAAGGTGGGGAGACATGTTTAAACGACTACAAATTTATGCGAATGAAATGTACCCAGTTATCCCGCGATTATTGATAAGTACTTTAATGGTGGCTGTTCAATATTTAGCTGTTTTAACTTTTGCGGAAGTGCCCCCGATTTATCAATTTCATTGGGAAGATTTAGGGATTGGTTATACAGTCTTTGCCTTTTTGTTTTTATTACGGATAGCTGATGAATTCAAGGATTTAGAAAATGACCGGATTAATTATCCAGAACGCCCCTTGCCATCCGGTCGCGTTTATAAACGAGATTTATGGTTCCTGGGAACGCTACTTTTTGTAATAATGGTGGGAATCAATTTAGTGCTGCCACAGCCGCTGGGGCCGCTTTTATTGGTTATCTTTTATGGATTTTTGATGACAGTTTGGTTTTTTCAACGCGATAAAATAGAACCGAGTTTAGTATTGGCACTTGTGACACATAACCCGGTTCAGTTAATTCTTAGTTTTTATGTGATTCATTTTGTTACCTATCATTACGGGTTAGCCTTGTGGACATGGGAAAATGTCTGTGTTGCCATCGTTCTATATATTCCAGCACTATTATGGGAAATATCCCGAAAAATTAAAGCGCCTATGGATGAGAACCAATACGTCACCTATTCTCAGGTATGGGGTTTCAAAGGTTCGCTATTGGCTATTGTGGGCATTGCCGCGGTAGGCGTTTTAGCCGCCTGGATTCTAGTTTATGAATTAAGCGCATCTGTTTTATTGATCGTTGCCTATGGGGTATTGTTATATTTCTTTTATCGTTATTATCAAGCACCGGCCGGAAAAAACTTAAAAACGATTGTTCCCGCTTATTTGGTGGTGCATCTCTCTATTTTTTTGATACTTATCGCAATGCTATATTTCTAAAGGAGTAGGATTCATGAAAAACTGGCTCACGTATAACCAAATGACACGAGAAAACAGTGGCGGCAAAGCGGTTGAGCTTGCTAACATGAAAAAATTGGGGTTAAATGTTCCCGATTTTTTCGCCTTATCCATGCCCGTTGCAGATTATATTCGCCAAACTGGAAATACTATGGAAGTGGAAGAAGAATTGCTGGCTTCGCTAAGCGAGGTCCCGCTCTATGCAGTGCGTTCTTCCGCTATTATGGAAGATGGTAATGAAACTTCTTTCGCTGGTCTATTTGAAACCTTTTTAAATGTTCCCAAAGAAAAATTGGGGGAAAAGATTTTAGCATGTTTACGCGCTGTTGGGAATAATCATATCCAGGACTATGTGCATTTTCACGAAATAGAAAAGCGCGAATTGGGTTTAACGGTAATCGTGCAGGAAATGGTCCCGGCGGAAAAATCCGGTGTGTTATTTACCGCGAATCCACAAGGTCTTTTGAATGAAAGTGTGTTAATCGTCGGCAATGGCCTGGGAGAAGGGGTTGTGAATGCGGAAGTTCCGGTAACCACCTATTTTTTAAAACGTGACGAATCATTGATTTATTTTGAGCGAGAAGAGGACAGTCCGCAATTGCGTGAGGAAGAACTGGAAAGCTTGTTGGAACAAGTGGATGGCCTTTCGGAAGAAAAGTTGGATATTGAGTTTGCGGTTTACAAGGGTGAAGTTTTTGTGTTACAAGCCCGACCGATTACAACGTATCCTAGGGGAGAAGTTGCCGTATATAACAATAGTAACTTGGTAGAGAGTTATCCTGGCTTGACCCAACCATTAACGGAGAGTTTCATTAAGTTTGCTTATGAGCACGTTTTTAAAGGGGTCGCTTGGCGTTTTTCACGTTCACAAGCTTTGGTAGCCAGTTACCAATCAGCTTTCGAGGAACTCGTGGTACGAATTAATGGACGCATGTACTATAATATGAACCATTTATATGGATTACTACAATTTTTACCCTTTCCCAAACTCATCCTGCCTATTTGGCAAGAAATGATGGGTTTCTCGCAAAAAGAAGTCGTTATCTCACATGATTTAGAGAAAAAAACGAGTCTATGGGAAAGTTTGTCAATTTCCGTACGTATTTTAAAAGAGTTGATAACAGCTCCTCAGCAAATGGATGAATTGAATCATGAATTTCAAGACACATCTGCTTTTTTCACAGAAACATACAAGGTTGATATGACCGCGGATGAAGTTGAACAACTCTATAACACTTTAGCAGAGCAGGTTTTAAAGAAATGGGATATAACACTGGTTAATGATTTATACGCGTTTATATACACCGGAATTTCAAAACGTATCTTAAGAAAATGGGGCAAAGATCCTGAAAGTGGTGAATGGTATCATTGGTTTTCCGGAATTCCTATGATGTCCAGTATGGAGCCTGTAATCGGGATGCAACAGCTAACGGCTTTTGTCCGTGAACATGACTTGGTTGAAGAATTGAAGCAGATTCAAACAGAGTCAGAATTGGCCTTGTTTTTGAATCGCAAGCCTGCGTTTGCACAAGAATTTACGCGGTATATCGATAAATATGGTGATCGAGGATTGGAGGAACTGAAGCTGGAAGCTGATACCTTCCGGAGCCAGCCGTTAAAAGCTATTCGGCAGATGGTGGATTTATTGGATACTTCGCCAAAGCCTATCACAACGGCTCCGTCAGAAATGGAGGAACCGTTTAAAGGGTGGCGTAAACATGTCTTTCGTTTTGTGAGTAAACGAGCGCGTCTGGGTATACAACACAGGGAAACATCACGCTTGAATCGGAGCCGTATTTATGGAATGGTGCGGACTTTGTTCGGGCGTCTGGGAGAGATAGCAGAGCAAAAAGGCCTTATTTCAGCTCATGACGATGTGTTTTGGTTAACAACAGAGGAAATATTTGACTTAAAGGATTATCATGGTGTCATCGAGGAGCGTAAGTTGGCTCAAGAAGGATTTGAATCACTACCGGCATACGGGTATTTGGTGTTTCAGGGGAGTCCCTACAATAAGGTTGTTCGTAATATAGAGAATGCTCGCCAGGGCACTGATGAAAAAATATTGCAAGGTACTCCCACTTCAAATGGTATCGTCGAGGGTGAAATCTTAGTGGTCCACCAGCCAAACGAGGTGAGGACCGATGCCAAAGATAAGATTTTGGTGACGCAGATGACGGATCCGGGTTGGGTGTTTCTGCTCACGCAAGCAAAAGGGATTATTGCCGAGAAAGGATCCTTATTGTCCCATACGGCTATTATTTCCCGCGAATTGGGAATCCCAGCTGTTGTTGGCATTAAACATGCAACGCAACAATTGCAATCGGGCGAACAAGTGATATTAGATGGTAATACTGGACAGGTTACTCGAAAGGAGGCTTTTGATGAAGGTAGAACGATTAAATGAAGTGGAACAAGAACGCTTTATTGATTTTTCCGATACCCTCTATGAGCCTGGTTTTCGCACTGAAAACAAAAAAGATTTGCGACAGCTGCTGGAAGGGAAGCATCCACTCAGTCACTACTTCAAGGTAACACCAATAGTGGTTAAAGAAGGCACTCAAATCATTGCACGAGCTGTTTTGACATGTTACCCAGATGATTCAACTGCGTATCTGGGTTATTTCGAGGCCGAAAATAATTTAGAAGCTGCCAAATTATTAATGGATTTTGCAACGCATTTAGCCCAGATGTATGGGAAGGAAAAAATAGAAGGACCGATGAATGCAAGTTTTTGGTTAGGTTACCGTTTAAAAATCAATCATTTTGAACAAGAACCTTATTTTTCGGAGTTGTATCACCATGCCTATTACCAAAAACTTTGGGAAGCCAATGGTTTCAATCGGTCGGCGACTTATTTTTCCAATCACTATGCTCCTGTCGATGAAATGATTAATCAAGAAAAATATGTGGCGCGCTACCATCTGTTTAAGGCTAAAGGCTACACTATTAAAAGTCCATCAAAGCAAACGCTGGATGCTGATTTTAAGAAAGTATCGGAAATGTTGCAGGAGCGATTTAAAAATTTTCCTGTATTTAAAGGTATCAGCGATGAAGAGTTCATGAAATTATATGATAATTTGAAACTCATTCTGGTTTTACGTTATGTGAAATTAGCATTTGATCCCATGGGGAAGCTGGCTGGTTTTTTGATTGCAGTGCCGAATTACGGCAACCAGCTCGTTAAAGAAACATTATCTAAAAAAGAAATTCTACGCGTTTTGTTAACGAAGCAAACCACGCGAAACTATATCATCCTTTATATGGCCGTTAATAAACACCATGAAGGGCTTGGTTCAGCCTTGGTTTATTCTTTAATTGAAGAATTTAAAAATCGCAAAATCAGTAGCATTTCCAGTTACATTCTGGAAGGTAAAGTGTCGGGAAGTTATGTCATTTCAAGTATTACCGACCAGAGCGAGTACGCCTACTATAGTAAAAATATACAACCCTAAGTGCATGGCGCACTTAGGGTTGTATATTTAAAATAACCTGAGGAAGTCTTTTTCCGACAAAATGGTTAAGTTGCGACCCAATCCCTGAAGTTCACGAGCTTGTTCGATTTTACGACTTTCTGAAGCCGTGCCGATTTTTGCCCAATCACTATTGGAAACAACGAGATAGGTTGTTTCGTAGGCGAGCTGCGGGTCGAAGTATCCGCCCGCATCCACAACCATCTGTGCGGCTTCTTGGCGTTTAACTTGCGAAAGTCGACCAGTAAAACAAACGTGCTTTTTATAAAAAGGATGAGTGATATCAAAAAGTGCCGATTTTGGACGTAGAATAGTACTTTGTTTCGCCGTGGGTTTTTTAATGTTTTTAATCGGCCCGAAGCGGTGGGAGAATAATTGACCCATTTGGTAATTATGTTCTTCTAGAAATCCCTTGATTTCATAATCATAGGGACGCAGCAGCTTACTTGCTACTTGACCGCACGCGGAAGCGTCGTCCATGGCATTATGATGGTTCTCGATGCCCAGACCATAGTAATCCAGGACGTTTACGAGACTATTACTTTTAAGATTGAGCAATTTTTTCGCCATGACACAGGAACAGAAATAAGCATTCTCCATTTTGGGTAAGCGGTATGTTTCAATCGTGGTTTGAAGGCATTTAACGTCAAATTGCGCAAAGTGAGCTACTAACGGATCATCCCCAATGAAACCACGTATTTCCGGATACAATTCATCGAATCGTTTTTCATCCCTGACATCCTCTGGATAAATACCATGGACGCCAATGTTAGAAGTGCTAAAAGATTGAACAGGATTAATTAAACGGTAATAGCGATCAACCTCTTTACCGTCTGAAAAACGACTCATTCCGATTGAACAGATGCTATCACCACGATTATTGGCTGTTTCGAAGTCAATGGCTACAAAATCCAAATTCTTTTCCCTACTTCCCATTTTAGTTTGCAATTGATTATACAGCTTTTTTAACCAATATACCACTTGAGTGCTTGGAGCAATTTAAATAGCTGGAGGAAGACCCTGTGGTATACTGAGGGAAAATTCTTATAGAAAAGAGTGACAGGATGTATCATTATGCGATTGAAGATTTAGACAACAAAACAATGTATAAATTCATTTCCGGTAGTATTGTTCCACGTGCGATTGGCTGGATTACAACCCTGGATGAAGAAACGAAGGTGGTGAATGCGGCACCTTTCAGTTTTACTAGTGGGGTTTCAAATCAGTTGCCGCTTATATCCATGGCCATTCTTCGTGGCACGGATGGTGAGCCGAAAGATTCCGCACGCAATTTAATTAAATATAAAAATGGCGTAGTCCACATTGTGAGTCAGGATGTTGTGGATAAAATGAATGAAACGTCTGCGCCTTTACCAGCAAATGAGAGCGAGATTGCATTCGCAGGCCTCCACTTAATCGATAGTAAAACGGTCAAAACCCCAGGTATACAAGAAGCGAAGATTCGGATGGAAGTAAAGTTGTACGATTATCATCCCGTCAAAAACCGGGAGGAGAAAGTTGTAACAGACTTCTTTTTCCTGGAAGTAACAGATTTCCATTTTGACGAAGCCGTTTTTGATAAAGAAAAAGCCTACATCGATGTGGCAGCCTTAAATCCGGTCGCTCGTTTGGCGGGGCCATATTATGCGACGCTGGATGAAATGTATCGTAAAGATCGACCAAAATAAGAGAGGCAGGGATTTTGCCCCAGCCACTATCCCTAGTTCCGCAATAAACCATTTCCCCATAAAAAACAGGGCGAAATGGTTTAATTATTGGTAATAAAACCATTTGAACGAATAAATATGGATGAAATGGTTTAATAAAGATTAATAGAACCATTTCGATAAAAAAATACCTCGAAAATGGTTTAATAACACATCGAGGTAGGTTGATTTAAATTTCAAACTTAATATTAACTGGAGCTTGCTGCTTGTTGCGCGGCTATCACGCAATCAATCGTGATGATGATGCCTAAAGCCAGGAGCATATTGCTGTCATCTTCAATATCCAATTCATAAGAGTCACCCCAAGTGAACCATTCCTTGGTTATAGTTGCGACCAACGCATCGTTTTCCCAAATTTGGTAATCATGTTCCCAGATGTTTCCTTCTACTTCCCAATCAGGCCCAAAAATGCTGTAACGCGGTTTGAGGAAAGACAATTCTTTCTTGACAGTGGCCACTTCATGGCCATGCATGAAAAGGGTATAATTTGGGAGCCAATTCCACAAGTTTTGTTTGATATGGAGGACGACATTGCCAGAAGCATCCGCTACGTCAATTTTTTTACCCCAGGAAAATAACTCGCCTTCCACAAAATAAACATCTTTGCCTTTTTCATCTTTTACCGTGAAGCGGTCACGCCATGAAAACACTTGTTGCTTGATGTAGTATTTCATCTATATCATCCCTTTACTTCATATTTTCAATATAGCAGTTAGTTCGTCCAAAGCTGTAATTTCATAAGTTGGTTGAATGTGAGAATAAGGATTTTTTTGTTTTGTTGGGTTGAACCAACAAGTATCGATTCCAGCATTCATTCCTCCTAGAATATCAGAAGTCAGTGAGTCACCAATAATCAGAGTTTTATTAACATCGCATTCGGGAATTCGCTCAAAAACATAGTCAAAATATTCTTTTGTTGGTTTTTGAAAACCTGTTTCTTCGGAAACAAAAATATCGCGGAAATAGTTAATCAAGCCTGAATCGTTGATGCGACGATGTTGCGTGCGCGCTACCCCATTCGTCACGGCATAAAGATCAAATTCTGACTTCAAGTTTTCCAGCAATGAAAGACTGCCCTCAATCAAGAAGTGTCCTTTTTCTAAATTGCCGCGAAATTTCTTGTCCATCTCTTTACCATTTACACTCAGTTGGTGAAGGGAAAAGAAAGTTTCAAACCGCTTTGCGATTAAAACATCCTTAGCGAGTAACCCTTTCTCGAATTGGCTCCAATAATCTTGATTAATTCGGGAATAATTTTGAACATTTATTTCACTTGGTTCAATCGCCAATTCTATCATCAGACTTGAAATGGCGTGGTGTTCTGCAGCCTTGAAATCGAGTAAAGTATCATCTATATCAAATAGTAAAGTTTTGTAGGACATGTGTTTCTCCTTGTCAGATATTCTAATCTAGATTTTCACGCTTATTAGATAAAATGTCAAATCGGGTCTCTTTCATTCTCAGTGATTTTCTTGTAGGATGGGAAAGAAGGAAAAAGGAGGAATTTAAGTGGCTAAAGTAGAAAGTTTTGAACTGGATCATAATATTGTGAAGGCGCCCTATGTACGAGTGGCTGGTACAGAAACAAATGGAGAAGCAACCATTCAAAAAATTGATTTGCGTTTCCTACAACCAAATAAAGATGCTTTTCCAACAGGTGCAGTTCACACCTTGGAACATTTATTGGCAACCTATATGCGTGATTATTTACCGGGTATTATCGATATCTCGCCAATGGGATGTCGGACAGGATTCTATTGCATTAAATGGAATGAATCAACTGCGGATGAAATTGCGGAAGCTTTAGAAAAAACATTGGAAAAAGTTTTGGAAACAGAAGTGATTCCAGCTGTAACTGCTAAGGAATGTGGAAACTATCGCGACCACAGCTTATTCTCGGCAAAAGAATACGCACGTGAAGTTCTGGAAAAAGGCATCAGTCGCGATCCTTTCGAACGCGTGCTGCCTGCAAAATAACAAACAGAAACAGCTCTCCCTCAGGAAAGCTGTTTTATTTTTTTTTCATATTTTTCGCCGTCCCATATCCTAACAGACCAAAAGTAGATCCGCTCGTATCCAACAGCACATCCCAAAAGCTAGGACCACGATTTGGTACAAAAGCTTGATGGATTTCGTCGCTAATTGCGTACAAGAAACAAATGGAAAGAGCCAACGCGTAACGTTTTTTACTTTTTACGCCACTTTTAGAGAGTGCATTCACGACCAGTAACCCCAGTATAAGATAAACGGTGAAGTGGGCACCTTTGCGAATGAGGAAATGTATTGTGTCTTGGTCTAGGGTGATAGAGGGGAAGAGGGAATGCCAGAGCGAAAGAATGGTGCTGACGATTGAACCACTCAAAGAACCGGAATCAGAGCCTTTTTGGGCCGAAAAGGAAAAAATGAGCCCCATCCAGGCTACGACAAATCCCCAATGTAACCATTTATTATTTCGTGACATAGAGAAACTCCTTTTTTTATAGGTTTAGTATATCATGTTATAATATTAAAAAAGGAAAAATTAAAGGAGGGAATGGCATTGATTCCATATGTAGAAGCGCAACGCATAGAGGATGTTCATACCTTTATAGCGGAACATCAATTTGCTTTTGTTTATGTTTCTCGGATAGACTGCGGCGTATGCCATGCTGTTTTACCACAGGTTAGGGAAATGTTAACTGCTTTCCCTGAAGTTAAAATGATAAAAGTGGATGCTGACAAGATTCCAGCCATAGCAGGGGCGTTTAGTGTGTTTACTGTACCAGCGTTGTTACTATTTGTAGATGGCAAGGAAATGATTCGCAAAGCCCGTTTCGTCATAATGGCAGAACTGGAGGAACAGATAGCACGACTTGTAGAAAATTACTGATTCAGGAGGAGTTATGGGAAATAAATATTTAGTTGCAAAAACGTTTAAGAAAAAAGGGAGCGCGGCAATTTCGTTGAGAGATGTCACGGATTTTCTGAATTATATCCCGCAACTCGAAGGGGTTTTCAAACGTTCCGCTGAATTTCTTATCGTAAGTTGCGATGAAGGGGCTAAGCTGGACGATGCATGGCCAGAGTACGCTCCAATACAAGTTGAGAATACAAAAGAGGCTTTCGAGAAAGCTGTTCAGGAAAAGACGACTCGCTAATTTGCAGACTTGCTAAAAAATGAAGTCTTGGATACAATGATGAAAGATAAAACCCAATACAAAGACTCCTCGGATATGGAAGTTGGTGAAAATCCAACACGGTCCCGCCACTGTGAGAACATCATCGCTGTTCAAGTCAGATCTTTATCCCTGGATGCTTATACGCACGCATACGGTTTCGAGGTAAAACGGTATTGTTTTTTTGGTCTATGTGGCAGGGCGCATAGGCTTTTTTGTTGCCTGTGTAAAAAACAAAAGGAGTGTAAAGAATGAAAAAATGGTTTTTATTGCTTTTTGCAGGGGCAACTTTGACAGCTTGTGGAACAAAAACTGAAGCAGTCGATTCAACGGTGGAAAGCGCAGATTTGTCTGAGGTCACGATTAATGTATCTGTTGAAGGGGAATTGATTGAAGCAGGTTCAGTGACAGCTGAGGTAGAGCCTGGAGAATTCTTGTTGGATGTTATGAAAGAAGAATTCGAAGTCGTTGATGAAGATAACTTCATCACAACAATCGATGGTTACGAGCAAGATGCAGAAGCAGGTAAATACTGGTTATTTGATTTGAATGGGGAAATGGCACCAGTAGGCGCTCATGAATTAGAATTGTCAGATGGAGACGTCGTGGATTTCGATTTAGCAGGACTTGAGTAACCATGTCAATGAAGCGTTATGATGCAAAACATATTGCATTGCTGGCAATTTTGGTTGCATTGAATTATGTCGGACGCGTTGTCTTTCAATTTTTACCCAATGTTCAACCCATGACCGCTATTTTGTTAATACTGACCTTGTATCTAGGCCTGGGGGACGGGTTGATTGTGGCTGGTCTATCCCTCTTTTTATCAAATATGATACTGGGGATGGGTCCTTGGACGTTTGCCCAACTGTTTAGCTATGCAGTGATTATCCTTTTTACAGGAATCGTACTACGGCCTATTCATGGAAACAAAACAAAGTGGCTTTTTGTTTTGTTTGCCTTATTTTCAGGTTTTTTCTATGGGTTCGTGATATCGTTGGTGTCATATAAAACCTATGGCATGACTAATTTTTGGGCCTATTATACTTTGGGTTTGCCGTTTGACTTTGCTCATGCAGTTGGGAATGCAGGTTTTTATATCATCCTGGAACCTATCTTGCGACCATTATTTGAAAAGTATATTAAAAAATAATTTTCCACAAAAGATGTCAAAAAATCCGCACAACCAATACAGGTTATGCGGATTTTCTTATTTAGTATAATTATCGAAGTAACCTTGGATGAAGATGAAAGGTGTTCCTTTATCTCCACTACCTGAAGTTAAATCGGACAGGGAGCCAATTAAGTCAGTCAATTGACGAGGAGTTGTTCCTTGAGATTCCATTGCGCCAACCAAGTCAGTTTCTTTGTTCTTGATGAACTCAGAAATTGCTAGACGTAATTCTTCACCTTGTAATTCAGCGAAGTTGTTGTCAGCCAAGTATTTCAATTTGATTTCGCTAGGAACTCCGTCAAGACCAGGTGTGTAAGCTGGAGATACAACTGGATCAGCAAGTTCCCAAATTTTCCCGACAGGATCTTTGAACGCGCCATCACCATATACCATAACCTCAACCGTTTTGCCTGTTGCTTCTTTAATGCGGCTTTGGATGTTATCAACGATTGGTTGTGCATTGCGAGGGAACAATTTAACTGTTCCTTCAGTTGCTTTGTTAGCGCCAAGCAAACCATAGGACTCATTAAAGCCACTGCCGTTAACAGGTTCAGCCAAAATGTTATCCAAGCTGTAAACTTTTTCAGCACCGTTATCTTTCAATTGTTTTTTTGTTCTGAAACGTGAGTGAATATCGCAATTCAAAACGCTCTTTGTATAGTCTAGAATGGATTTTGCGTTATTTGAGAAAATAACTTCACACTCAATACCATATTCTTCTACAATTGATTTATAGTAATCAATATAGTCGATTCCAGTAAAGGTATGTTTTTTATATCCAAAGTGTTCACGGAACTCAGCTTCAGACAATGTATCTGTCCAAGGGTTCACGCCTTTTTCATCCAGTGATTCTAAATCTACTAAATGATTACCAACCTCATCAGCAGGGTAGCTAAGCATCAATACGATTTTTTTCGCACCTTTTGCAATTCCACGTAAACATACAGCAAAACGATTACGACTTAAAATTGGGAAAATAACACCGATTGTATCATCCCCGAATTTTTTGGCAACATCTGTTGCAATGTCATCGATAGATGCATAATTTCCTTGTGCCCGAGCAACGATTGATTCTGTTACAGAAATGATGTCACGGTCACCGATGGTAAACCCTTCAACCTTTGCTGCGTTCAGTACAGTGTCGACAACGATTTGTTCTAAGTCATCACCTTTGTTGATGATTGGACCACGAAGACCTCTAACGACAGTTCCTACTACTCTCTCCACTTAAATCTCTCCCTAAATGTTCAGTCAATCCCTATCTTACTATAAAATAAAGGAATAAGAACTGAAAAATTCAAACTAATGGTAGTACTGGGTAATTATATGCTTATTGAATGAGTTTTACAACAAAAAAATGAAAGTTAACGAATAGTTATTCTTTGACGGCTAGTGTAAAACAAACTAAGATGAACGTGCAAGTATCTTATTCGAAAAGAGGGTTATAATATGTTAATCGATTCATATCCTTACCTAGTATTCGAAGGAAGAGCAGAAGAAGCAATCAACTACTACGCGGATATCTTAAGTGCAGATATTCTAGACCTCACAAAGTTCAGCGATATGCCAGAAGATCCTGAAAGAGATCCCGTGCCGGAATCTATCCAAGACCGGATAATGAATGCTACTCTCCAATTACCAAACGGATCCTATCTCATGCTTTCCGACAATTTTCCGGGGATGCCGTATGTTGTGGGTAACAATATCACCGTGACACTCGTCTTTGACAATATAGAAGAAACACGCGATGTGTTTGATAAGTTAAAACAAGGTGGAAAAGTGAATATGGAACTGCAGGAAACTTTCTGGAGTCCCCTCTATGGCCAAACAACCGACAAATTTGGGGTGGAGTGGATGCTCTCAACCTTGGCGGTAGACATAACTTAAAAAATGAAGCGAACAAGATTATTTTCTCTTGTTCGCTTCATTTTTAATTTGCTTCGAATTTTTGTAATAGCTTGAAAAATTTAATCCGGAAAAATTGCAATAGAGGTCCCATTAAGAACGCACTTACAAGTGTCATCGCTCCAACTGTTGCACCCAGCACATATCCGAGGCCAACGGATGAAAAGTCCAACACAATCCGAGCATATTGGAAACGAATTTTGCCTTTTCCAAGTGTCTCTGCAACTAATGGTAACGCATCATACGGAGAAACTCCCAGATTAGCAACAATATTCATTGCCGCTCCGATTGCCAAGAATAAAACACCCAGAATAGCAATGACAATCCTCAGCCATAATGCTTCGGCTTGTCCAAATGTTCCGAGACCAAAATTAACGATAATATCGGAAATATTTCCCACTAACAAAATGTTCAAGATGGTACCCAGGCCGATTAAGCATTTATCTACAAATAGAATAAAAATAGTGGCAATTGTGGTAGTGAGAATACTTGTTATGCCATAGCGAAGTCCTGTAAATTCAGTAATTCCAAGATTTAAGGTTGTAAAAGGATCTGTTCCAAGAGAGGCAATGCGTACAAAAGCGACAGCAAATCCTATTAAAATGATCCCAAGTATCGTATATAGGAGCCGCACAGTTAAGTTTTTTTTCAATTTTTTTCCTCCTCTTTATCGGCACTGAATATTATATAAAAAATGTTCGGAAATAACCATCTTTTATTATTCCTAAAATGTAGTAAAATGAATCCGCATACTAAAAATTAGACCGCAGATGGAGACTGAAAAATGACAGATATGACCGTGGGGAAACCGTTGACACTCCTGATTAAATTTACGATTCCTTTAATTTTAGGGAATTTGTTCCAACAATTATATAGTCTAATAGATACGATGATAGTGGGGAGAACACTTGGCTTAAGTGCGTTAGGCGCTATTGGGGCAGTTGCGAGTTTAACTTTCTTCTTGCAAGGATTTATTCAAGGGATTGCTTCGGGCCTTTCTTTGGTGTTGGCACAAAGGTTGGGAATGAAAGATGGAGACCGAATCCGTAGCAGTTTTATTTCTAGTTTGTTGTTGTCGCTGGTTATTGTTGTACTTATCAGTGTCCTGGGTTATGTATTTTCGGACTTTTTGTTGTCGTTAATGCATATACCTGTAAAATTCTATAGTCAGAGTAAAGATTATTTTATTTATTCCATACTGGGACTGGGCGCAATGATGCTTTTTCATGTCATGATAAATTCATTACGCTCCATGGGAAGTACCAGGCAATTATTATATTTGATGGTATTATCGCAAATCCTTAATATTATTTTTGACTTTCTGTTCGTTATTATTATACCGCTAGGAGTGAAAGGAGTTGCTTTGGCAATTATTTTGTCTCAATTTCTAGTCGGAATCATCTGTTATTTTTATTTGTCTCGTCGCATCAGTTATTTTAAGATTCAAAAAGGTGATATTCAAGTTGATAAGAGAGAAATAAAACTTCATTTGAAAATGAGTCTCCCGATAGGTATTCAGTCAGCTATCATAACCATAGGTTCGATTATCTTGCAGTTGATGCTGAATACTTTGGGTTCTTCTCCGGTGGAGGCCCATGCTATTGGACAAAGGATTGAAGCCATGATTGTTATGCCTTTGATTTCAATTGGAGTTGCTATGGCAACATTTGCCGCTCAAAATGCAGGGGCGGGGTTGATGGAAAGAGTATGGCAAGGGATACGTGGCAGCTTGGTTATCTCCCTGGGTTATAGCCTCACCATAGGCCTTCTTCTATTCTTCTTTGGTACCTCTTTATCACAGACTTTATTTGGAGCCGACGACCCGGAAACATTGATGTATATTGAGCGCTATCTACAACTTACGACACCATTTTACATGGTATTATCCGTATTATTCGTGATTCGCTATACACTTCAAGGTATTGGAAAAGCCGTCGCTCCAACGCTTGCGGGGTTGATGGAAATGACAATGCGAATTTTGGTCCCGCTTGCACTTGCCGGTACATTTGGCTTCACGGGCATTCTTGTTAGCCATCCGATGGCCTGGATAGGTTCAACCGTGATATTGGTATATGCTATCAGGCTTGTTAAAAAAAATGACGATGCCACTCAATTCAAGCGTTTCATGACTTCTTGATTGGAGTTGCCTTTTGTAGTTCTGGGTTATTTCAAGTATAATAATAGAAAAACGTTTGGGGTGAAATGGATGGCAGAAAACTATACAAGTTCCACGAACCTATATGATTTATTGTCAGAAGATAATCTTGATAATCGAGGCAATTCGATACACTTTATCGAAAAATCGATGGAACGGGATAAACTACTTATTCAAGCCATTCAAAGTGGAAATAGAGAAATGTTGGACCGCGCCACTAAAATGCCGGGACTAGATCAAAATAGCGGATATTATTATGGTAATCCACATTTGAAGGGAGATCCATTGCGGACACGCAAGAATGGGATGATTATCCGAAATACATTATGCCGGGTAGCGGGGGAGCTAGGTGGGGTAGCTGCCATTTATTTACATCTGGTTTTTGAAAAATATGCCATCCAAATCGAACAGGCAACCACAACGGACTATTTGGAACACGTCATCAGTCCCAATATGTTTGCTGAATATTGTGATCTGGTAGCAAATTATTCAACCTTAAAGTATTCACCTTTAATAAAAGAAATTGTTGTTTTCATTGGAAATCACTTGCGGGAAGAATTAAATGTATCAAATTTGGCCGCAACATTTCATGTGAACAGTTCACATTTGGCACGAAAGTTTAAAAAAGAAACAGGTTATACCATTAGTGAGTACGTAAACCACCAAAAAATAGAAGCGGCAAAGTTGTTATTCCAGGGTGGGGAAGTAACTGTAGGGGAAGTTTCAGAAAAATTAGGTTACAACAGTAATTCCTACTTCAGTAAAATATTCAAGAAAATTACTGGGAGTTCTCCAGTTGTGTATCTTAAAAACTTGCATAATTAAAAATGTGAAAGCGCCTAACATAGGCGCTTTCATTTTGTTTTGTGCAAAAGTAGTTCAAAAACCAGCAATTTTAGTTAATGTTTAATGTTCATTTTTTCACTATACTTATGAGGTCAAATTGATTGTAAGTGCTTTAATGTATAAAGGATATTCCTACTTTTTATTGGCAAAGAGGATATTTAAAAATCAGTTTGTCGTTAAAGTGAAATGAAATCGTTTTCAATAATCATTTGTTTTTATTGTGATATATTTTTCGAAAGCGGTTTTCATAAATAGTGTTTAAATATAAATTGGAGGTAAGGAAATGTCAGATTCAACTAGTAATATGCAAGAAAAATATCATACAGCCAAATGGTGGCAAATTGTCTTATTCTCATTAAATAACTCTTCCACAAACTTGTACTTATTTGCATTCGGATTTGTAACTTATTATTCAACTGGTCTTGTAGGACTTGCAGCATTGTTCATTAGTCAACTTATGGGATATGTTCGTATTTTTGATGGTATTATTGATCCTGCAATCGGGGTGTTTATTGATAAAACAGAAACTAGATGGGGCAAGTACCGTCCGTTGATGTTAATGGGTAACTTGATAACAATTGCATCATTCTTGATTTTGTTTACAACACATTTGTTACCGGAACCTGCTCGTCTACCCGTATTGGTGGTAGCTTTGATTATCCATAAAATTGGTTATTCATTACAAGCGTCTGTTACAAAAGCTGGTCAATCTGTTTTGACAAGTGATCCAAAACAACGTCCAATGTTCAATATTTCAGATGGAATTTTCATGATTTTTGTTTTCACTGGTGGACAAATTTACGCTTCGAACTACCTAGAGCCAAAATATGGTGGCTTTACACTTGGTTTCTTCCAAGAGTTAGTTGGTACTGTTATCGTTGTTTCCTTGATTCTATGTATCTTGGCTATTATCGGTATTTCGGCAAAAGACCAAAAACAATACTTTGGTTTAGGTGAAAATACAACTGAAACAAGCTTAAAAGATTACGCACATGTTATTAAAGGCAACCGTCCGTTGCAAATGCTTTCTATGGCAGCTGCATTCGTTAAATTCTGTGTACAATTGATGAGTGACCAAGTTGCTCAAATTATTGTTTTCGGTATTTTACTTGGTAACTTTGCACTATCTGGTCAAATGTCCATGCTGACAATTATTCCAGATTTGTTGATTACTTTTGGAGCAACAGCTTTGGCTCGTAAAAAAGGACTACGCGGCGCATATATTATTTACCTATCCCTAGCGTCTGTATTCTTTGTTGTATTGGGTATGTTGATGATGAACATCCAACCAGGTGATGTGGACTTTGGTAACATCACATTTAAAGCAGTTCTATTTATTTCGATTTACGCTTTGGCTCGTGGCTTCTCCCGTTCACCATCCTCTTTGGTACTGACAATGTCAGCAGATATTTCTGACTACGAAACAAGTGAGTCTGGTCGTTATGTTGCTGGTGTAATCGGAACGATTTTCTCATTAACAGACTCATTGGCATCTTCACTGGCACCAATGATGATTGGTTGGCTTTTAGCGGCAGTTGGTTTTGGTACAGCTTATCCAACAGCTGACACACCATTGTCTGGCGACTTAAGAATGGTAGCACTTTTGCTTTATGCAGTCTTACCGTTTATCTCAATTGTTATTGCCCTAGTATTTATGAAATTCTACAAACTGGATAGTAAAGCAATGGAAGGCGTTCAAGAAAGATTGTCTGAGTTGCGTTCAGCAGAAAGTCCTGTACAGGAATCAGAAGTAAAAGTGGCAACAACAAACAATTAATAATAAAAGAACCATTCTCCCGTTTCATCGGGAGGATGGTTCTTTTGTTATTCCACGCTAAATTTATAAATGGTTTGTGATTCATAGGTTTCGCCTGGATTTAAAACGGTATTCCCAAAATTATCTTTATTGATCGAATCAGGATAACCTTGCGTTTCAAGTGTGATACCCGTATAGGCTGAAATCGCGCTCCCGTTGTATGTGAACGCGCTTGGTCCGTTGTGCATAAATACAACCACCACTGGTTCAGTCGTTGTCATTTCGATACGACGGCCGCTTGTGCCTTCATATAAACGAGCAGCAACCTTATTTTTAGAATGATTCAAAATGAAAGGATGATCCAGCCCAGCCACTGCTTTGGTCTGAGGATGATCGGATTCTGTAGCCTGTTTTGTAAAGGTAGGTTGGCGGAAATCAAAAGGTGTCCCAGCCACAGATACTTTATTTCCGGTTGGGATGGTATTGTCATCCAGTTCTACAAAGCGATCAGCCGCAATATGCAGTTCGTGATCCAAGATGGTGTTTTTCATATTACCATGTAAATTAAAATAAACATGATTAGTTGGATTGAATAGTGTGGGTGCATCGGCGGTAGCTTTATAATTAATTTTCCATTCGTTTTCTTCAGTAAATGTATAGATAACTTCTACATTCAAATTTCCTGGATAGTGATTCGATCCCGCTGGATCAGAATAAGAGAAGACAATACTTGCTTGGGATTCGTTGTTCTCTACGCGGTATTCCCAAATTTTTGTATCAAGACCCTGGGCTCCTCCGTGCAGATGATTACCGTTTTGATTTTGTTCGAGTTGATAATCTATCTCGTTAAGCTTGAATTTACCTTGGGCAATTCGTCCCGCTACGCGCCCTATCGTTGCGCCATAAAAGGGCCGATGAAGCATATAATCATCTAAATTATCCAAACCGATTGTGATGTTTGCAAAAGAGCCATCTTTGTCAGGGGCTGACCATTCAAGTAAAGTGGCACCATAGGTCATGGCGGTGATGGACGCACCTGACGTGTTTGTCAGTGTGATAGCTATGACATCGGTTTCATTTATCTTCCCGAAAACTTTTTCTTTAATTTGCAAATTAATTTCTCCCTTCAAAAAAACTGGTTATTAATATTGTAACAGTTTTCATTAATGATACAATATAAGAAAGTCGAAATTGAAAGCGAAGGTCATACATGTTGAAAATAGCAGTTATTGGAATTGGAAACATCGCCCAAAAAGCTTACTTGCCTGTCATTTCACAAATGCGGAGTGATATTGAATGGCATCTTGTTACCAGAAATCAACAAGTATTAAACGACGTAGGTCAAGCATATGGATTCCGGCATTTGCACCAATCCATTGAAGCGTTAGAAGGAATCGAACTAGATGCCGCTTTCGTTCATAACGCTACTCATGTCCACTATGAAACAATCAAATTTTTATTGAAAAAGGGTGTTCACGTTTACGTGGATAAGCCCATTAGTGAGAATTTAGCTGAATCAAAAGAATTGCTGGCTCTGGCAGAAGAAAAGAGAGTGCTTTTGACGGTAGGTTTTAACCGTCGCTTTGCTCCGATGGTTAAAAAATTGAAGGATATTCCGGACAAAAAAATGATTTTTATTCAAAAGGATCGCGTAAATAATGACGAGGAAGTCCGTTTCGCGATATATGATTTATTTATTCATATCTTGGATACTGCTTTATATTTATTGGATGACCCTATTATAGCATCGCAATCCCGTATTACTGAAGAAGATGGCAAACTCAAACGGGTATGGCTGTGTCTGGAAACCGAGCAAACAACAGCCATTGTCTCAATGAATTATGAAGCTGGTGCCAAACAAGAAAAAATAGAGGTTCAGTCACTCGCGGGCATACATCGTGTGACGGATTTGACCGAACTACAAATATTGGAAAAAAACCGTGCAATAACTGAAAGTTTTGGTGACTGGACAGGGACACTTGAGAAGCGGGGGTTTGCTCCACTTATTGAGAGCTTTATTGAAGGTGTATCTACGGGTATTAATCCGGTAAGCTTATCAAGCTCAGAAAAAACACATGAATTGTGCGAAAAAATCGTGCAAGAGCACCTAGCTTTTTAACTTAATTAGGCAGAAGTCGCCCATCCTCTATAGGTGGGTGATGAATGCCGTTCGGTATGCGGGTTACCGTTGGTAACTCGCAAACCAATCTGAAAGGCTTATTGCCTTTTTGTTTTGTTCTAGGTTATAATCCGTCTAGATAAGAAATGAGCTGATACAACAATGGAATTGGATACTAATAACCATTCAGTATTCCTTCTCCATTATCATCTTGTGTTGGTAACCAAATACCGCAGACAAGTGATTGATGATGACATATCTGAATTTGCTAAACCAGCTTTTGTACGCATTTCAGAAACGTATCACACAACCCTCGTTGAATGGAATCATGATCAAGACCATCTTCATATTATGTTCAAAGCACACCCAAAAACAGCATTGACAAAATTCATCAATGCTTATAAAAGTGCGAGCTCCCGATTGATAAAACGAGACTTTCCAAGCGTAAAGCAATATCTTTGGAAAGGAATGTTTTGGTCTAAAAGTTTCTGCCTTTTGACAACTGGTGGTGCGCCAATTGCTGTCATCAGAAAGTATATTTAAAATCAAAGCAGTAATCATAAATAGAGGTGGATCTTATGGAACGACTGAAAGCCTATAAATTCAGGATTTATCCAACAGAAGAGCAAGCGGTTTTCTTTGCGAAGTCTTTTGGCTGTGTCCGTAAGGTCTACAATCTCATGCTCGCTGACCGAATGAAAAATTATGAAGAAACCAAAAATGACTCCGCTAAAAAGAAGAGCTTTCCAACGCCGGCTAAATACAAGCAAGACTTTCCGTTTTTGAAAGAAGTGGATAGCCTTGCTTTAGCGAATGCACAACTAAATTTAGATAAAGCGTATAAAAATTTCTTTCGTGATAAAACCATCGGATTTCCAAGGTTCAAAAGCAAGAAAAATCCTGTTCAAAGCTATACCACTAACAATCAAAATGGAACGGTACGTTTATTTGATAATACATTCATCAAAGTTCCTAAACTGAAATCGCTTATTAGAATTAAGCTTCACAGACAACCAAAAGGATTCATAAAATCCGCTACCATCTCTCGTCATTCAAGTGGGAGATATTATATTTCCTTATTGTGTAAAGAAGAAATATTGGAACTACCTAAAACCAATTCTGCTATAGGGATTGACCTGGGTGTTACAGACTTTGCCATTCTTTCTGATGGTCAAAAGATTGATAACAATAAATTTACGTCAAAGATGGCAAAGAAACTAAAACGTGAACAACGTAAGTTGTCTAGGCGTGCCTTGTCGGCCAAAAACAAAGGTCGCAATCTATTTGAAGCTAAAAATTATCAAAAGCAAAAACGCAAAGTTGCACGACTACATGAAAAAGTAAGGAATCAGCGTAACGACTTTCTGAATAAGTTGAGTACAGACATTATCAAAAATCACGATATTATCTGTATTGAAGACTTAAACACAAAAGGGATGTTGCGTAACCATAAACTGGCTAAAAGCATTTCTGATGTTTCCTGGTCTAGTTTTGTGACGAAACTTCAATACAAAGCTGACTGGTATGGTCGTGACATTATCAAGGTCGGGCGATGGTTTCCTTCCAGCCAAATCTGTTCAGCATGCGGACACAAAGATGGCAAGAAACCGCTCGAAATGCGGGAATGGACGTGCCCTGTTTGCGATGCACATCATGACCGGGATATAAATGCAAGTGTCAATATCCTAACCGAAGGTCTACGGATAAAACAATTCGCTTAGATAGAATCAGGAACCGTAGGGACTACGGGGATAGCTTGGTAAATAAGAGAAACCGCTGTAGGTAAAGAAATGCGCTTACAAGTATGCTCTATTCCCAAGAAGCTCCCACTTCAAGCGTTAAGAACTGGTAGGTTTAGCTAAGTGGTGAGTAGTTCACGTATCATTCATTGCGTATTTAGGTTAAAATAAGAACAGTACGAGTATCAAGGAGGAAAACTATGTTTGACAAGATTGATGCATTAGCAGTAAATACCGTCCGTACGTTAAGTATTGACGCAGTACAAAAAGCAAATTCAGGACACCCAGGGTTACCTATGGGAGCCGCTCCAATGGCTTACACGCTATGGACGAAACATTTGAAGACAAACCCTAAAAACAGCAAATGGGTTGATCGTGACCGGTTTGTTCTATCGGCTGGACACGGTTCCGCGCTATTATATAGCTTGCTGCATCTAGCAGGATATGATGTAAGCATTGAAGACCTTAAAAATTTCCGACAATATGAAAGTAACACACCAGGTCATCCAGAAGTACACTATACGGATGGAGTAGAAGCGACAACAGGTCCGCTTGGACAAGGTTTTGCCAACGCAGTTGGAATGGCTATGGCTGAAGCGCATCTTGCCGCAACTTATAACCGCGACAAGTTTAATGTAGTGGATCACTATACCTACTTCCTATGTTCAGATGGCGATTTGATGGAAGGTATTTCTCATGAATCAGCCAGTTTAGCAGGACACTTAAAACTTGGAAAATTGATTGGTGTCTATGACTCCAATGATATTTCTTTAGATGGACCATTGGACAAAGCGTTCAGTGAAGACGTAAAAGGACGTTTTGAAGCATATGGTTGGCATCATTTACTTGTTGAGGACGGCAATGACTTAGGAGCTATCAATGATGCAATCGAAGAAGCCAAAAATGTAACCGACAAACCTTCGTTGATTGAAATCAAGACCGTTATCGGTTATGGTGCAGAAAATGCTGGAACGAGCAAAGTCCATGGTGCACCTTTAGGAGCAGATGGCGTTACATTTGCAAAACAAAGTTACCAATGGGAACATGAGGATTTTTCTGTTCCAACAGAAGTTCAACAACGATTTGAAGAAACAATTCTGGAGAACGGCCAAAAAGCTGAAGAAGCATGGAAAGTATTGTTCGAAGAATATCGTACTGCTTATCCAGAATTAGCCCAACAATTCGAAGATGCACAGGCTGGCAAATTACCAGCAGGTTGGCAAGAAGCTTTACCAGTGTACGAAGTTGGTGATGACGCTAAAGCGACACGGGTAACAAGCCAAGAAGCGATTCAAGAAATTGGGAAAGTATTGCCACAATTTTGGGGTGGTTCGGCTGACCTTTCTTCATCAAACAACACAATGAACAAAGCGGACGAAGACTTCGATGCAACGAATTATGCCGGACGTAACATTTGGTATGGCGTTCGTGAATTCGGTATGGCAGCTGCCATGAACGGTATTGTCTTGCATGGTGGAACAACAACATATGCTGGTACATTCTTCGTATTCTCGGATTATCTGCGTGCATCCATCCGTTTAGCGGCGCTATCCAAGTTGCCAACAATTTATGTCTTTACGCATGACTCCATTGCGGTAGGTGAAGATGGTCCGACTCATGAACCGGTAGAACATTTATCCAGCTTCCGTGGCATGCCAAATACAAACATTATCCGTCCGGCAGACGGTAATGAAGTATCAGCGGCTTGGGAAATGGCTGTAGAATCTGAAGATACACCAACACTGTTAGTATTGACTCGTCAAAACTTACCAGTTTTGGAAGGTACTAAAGAAAACGCACGCGAAGGCGTCCGTAAAGGTGCCTATGTTCTTTCAGCACAACAAGGCGACAAACCAGAGGGGATTTTGATTGCGACTGGTTCAGAAGTTTCGCTTGCAGTTGAAGCACAAAAACAATTGAAAGAAAAAGGCATCGACGTATCTGTTGTATCCATGCCAAATATGTCTGCATTTGAAAAGCAAGATGCAGCTTATAAAGAATCTGTTCTTCCAAATGGCGTTCGTACACGTATGTCTATTGAAATGGCAGCAACTTTTGGATGGGAAAGATATGTGGGCTTGGATGGTTTGGCTTACGGTTTAGATCGTTGGGGAGCAAGTGGTCCTGGCGGAACTGTAACAGCTAAACTTGGCTTCACAGCTGACCAAGTAGTAGATGCTTACTTAGCTAAATTCAATAAATAACAGTGAAACGCAAGCCTGGATAGCCAGGCTTGCGTTTTTTTGGTTCTATGATATTTGGGTCAAGTGAGTAGTTCCAAGTCAAAATTGTGAGTCACCTCTGTTTCCGATTGCCAAAATGAATGTTGAAAATCAGTATTTAGACGGATGGAAAAAAGGGATAGAATTCGTAAAATAGTAATATAAAAGAAAGGTGATGCCGAATGACACTATTGGGAAATATCATATGGTTTGTGTTGGGTGGTTTTATTAGCTGGATTTCGTGGATTGTTTTCGGGGTACTCTGGTCGATTACGATTGTCGGAATTCCTATTGGCATTCAGTGTTTTAAATTTGCTAAAATGGCTGCAGCTCCATTCGGAAAAGAAATTCGCTTTAGTGATTCTGGGGCATCTTTGCTTATTAATATCGTATGGATGCTATTGGGTGGCTTGGTTATGGCGACAGAGGAAGTCATCATGGGAGTTATTTTCTGTCTCACGGTTGTGGGTATTCCTTTTGGGCTACAACATTTTAAACATGCAAAATTAGCGTTGATGCCGTTTGGATCAGAAATCTATCGCATCAGTTAACAGGTTGGAAATTATCTTTCCACCTGTTTTTTGATTATAATGAAACTAAATTGATGGTAGGTGATAAGAAATGTTACTAAATAACTCTGATCGGATATTATTTATCGGGGATAGTGTGACGGATGCTGGGCGAAATCGATTAAAATCAAAAGACCTGGGCAACGGCTATCCCAAAATGGTGGCGGGGATGCTACAAGCGCTCTATCCTGAGCTCCAATTAACCTTTTTAAACCGGGGAATAAGCGGGAATAAAGTAGACGACTTGGAAAAAAGATGGCAAAAAGATTGTATCGATTTAGAACCGGATATAGTCTCTATCCTGATTGGAATCAATGATACTTGGCATCGGGTGGGCCAAAGGAATTTTGGTACCGAGGCGGCCTTCCGCCAATTTGAGCATATCTATCGTATTTTGCTCCAACAGATTAGTGAACAAACGGACGCAAAAATTGTCATGATGGAACCATTCCTTTTGCATTACCCTGAAGACCGACGAGAATGGCGCATTGATTTAGATCCGCGTCGTGAAATTATTGCCAAACTGGCAAATGAATTTGCAATTCATTATATTCAACTGGACGAACTATTAAATGAGCAAGCCAAAAGAACTGGTGCCCAATTTTTAACGGGTAAAGATGGCATTCATCCCACCTTGGCAGGGCATCGGACAATTGCCAGAGCTTGGCTTGGGATTGTGGAAAACGAATAGCTAAAAAAACGCATGAACCAAAATCGGTTCACGCGTTTCCTTGTTTTATCTACGCTCTCCAAAATTACTGATTGGCTGGAGTAAATCGTTGATTCCTTTCAGGATATCATCGGATAGTTCAACATCTACTGCCTTGACATTATCCTCAACTTGTTCGGGCTTGCTTGCGCCAATGATTGCGGAACTTACTCCACGTTGGCGTAATATCCAGGCTAAAGCCAGTTGTGGAAGCGTAATATCCAGGTGTTGGGCGAAACTTGCCAGCTCTTGAACTGTTTCCAATAAGCGATCATCACTTAGGTATTTTTGTAAAGAATTACCAATGCTTTCGTTTGCGGCACGACTATCGCTAGGTGCGGATTGACCTGGTTTATACTTCCCGGTTAAGATACCTTGCGAAAGCGGGGAGAAGACGACTTGTCCCATTCCGTTTGCCATGGAAACAGGTAGGACTTCTTTTTCAATATAACGTTCAATCATATTGTAGATTGGTTGATTAGAAACAAGCGGGCGGAAATTGCGTTCCTTGGCAATTTCATGCGCTTCCTGTATTTTATCAGCTGGCCATTCACTAACACCGGCATATAAAATTTTACCTTGCCGTTGCAAATCGTCTAAAGCCCAAAGTGTTTCTTCAATAGGAACATTAGGATCATAACGATGGCATTGATATAAGTCCAAATAATCCATACCGAGTCTCTTCAAACTTGCATCGCACTGTTCAAAGATGTGCTTCCGGGAAAGTCCACGGTCGTTTGGTCCGTCGCCCATCGGAAAATAGACTTTACTGGCCACTACTAAACTGGAACGATCATAATCCTTTAAAACTTTTCCCAGAACAATTTCTGCTTCACCGTTTTCATAGACATTGGCAGTATCGAAGAAATTAATCCCTGCATCATAAGCCGTCTGGATGCATTTTTGAGCTGTATTATCTTCAACCGACTTTCCATACGTAAGCCAACTGCCTAAAGCAACTTCACTGACTCGTAAGCCACTTGCACCAAGATTCCGGTATTTCATAAAAAAACCTCCCAGCTATTTTGTAAGGGTTTACCTAATGGATTCATCATACTCCAAAAAGGTAAATTTATCCATACAAATAGCCAGAGAGGCTTTCATCCTAGTCTTCTAAAATCATGACACCGACACCCAATAATCCAGGGCCCGTATGGACACCCAATACTGGAGAAATCTGGCCCTCATGATAAATGGTGGCATTTTCAATTAAATCACGTAGGTCTTCCTTCATCTGCAACATCTCATCGAGAGCGTCACCGTGGCATAGAGCCAGATAATAGTTCTTATGACCTTTAACTTTTTCACGGGTTAAGTCTAACATCTTAGTGATGCTTTGCTTGCGACCACGTACTTTGGCGATGGTGTCATAAATACCGTCAGGGTTACAAGAAATGATTGGTTTAATTTTAAGGGCACTCCCCAAAATACCGGAGACTTTACCAATTCGGCCGCCTTTCATTAGATATTCAAGTGTTTCTAATCCGAAGAACACGGTTGAGTTTTCTACCGCGGCTCTTGTCTTTTTGACAACAGTATCGAAATCCAAACCTTTTTCCAGTAGTTCAGCAGCATAAATACCAATAAAACCGGAACCGATACCAATATTAAGTGTATCGATAACTTCAATGGTCAAATCGTCACGATCCTGGGCAATTAAATGCATGGATTGATAAGTGCCACTCAATCCGCTGGAAATAATGGAGGCGATAATATGGTCGTATCCATCTGCTTTGATTTGGTCAAGCAAGGCATCGATATCACTGCGTAGTGGTAGACTTGTTTTAGGAACTTCTTTTTTAAAAGAATCGTAAACTTCTTGTGGTGTGATGTCGACACGGTCTTTGTAGGAGCGGTCAGTGTAGTTGATGACAAGTGGCATCGTGTATAAACCATATTTTTCAGTTATTGCTTCTGATAAATCATTACAAGAATCTACTAAAATTGCGACTTTGTTATTTTTCATTTGGAATCGTCTCCTTGTTCTTTGATCATTTTGCTGACACCATTGTATGAAAGGATGACATGCGTTAATAATTTTGCGACCACAGATAATGTGACCATTTTGAGTGCTAAATTCTCAGGGCGGATACCGTCCAAGGTCATTGATCCATTTTCTTCCATACCGATAACGGCAAAAAGTTGAAGGGATTGCTCAAGTTCCTCGCAAAAACTATCATAAGCCTTCTCTACACCCTGCAATGAAATTTGTAGTTCGATGCCTTTTTGAATATCATTAAGGGGAAGAACTTGTTTCAAAATAGAAACGACAATAAGTTTAGCTATGTGAGCTTTATAATATTTTTTCTTGATTGGTCGATCAATAATTCCGTTTTTAACGTAGTTATTAATCATTGCTGGCGTAATTGTGTTCTCGCTTTCAGGAAGATGCAAGAATGAAAGTTGCGACTCAATTATGGTTAAGACTTGGTCATTGTAAATACCAAAATCTGGTAGACTATCCCAGCGAATTAACTTAACGTCCAGTAACTCATTGCGAAAACGGATTAGGTCGTTCGTTTCCAGAAAACTCACCTCTGTTGGCTATCTGGTTTTTAAAACTAGATGTAATGTTATTCGTTACTAGATAACTGTAACAACTCCAAAGTAAAACGTCAACATTAAATACTCAAATGGAGAGGATATTATGGCATTCACTAATGTAGAAGTTTCTTTCAAAATATTCGATGCGTACTCATTGAAAGACAAAAGAAGTACGGTAAAATCAATTCTTGCGCGTGTACATAACCGCTATAATGTAAGCGTTGCTGAAGTTGGCGAACAAGATATGCTAAATGTTTCCAAAATAGGAATTGCGGTAGCTAATGCTTCACCCATTGTAGCCCAACAGATTGTTGATACTATAATCGCGGAAATCGAAGAAAAATATGAGATTGAAATCTTCGAAATTCATTATATTCAATAAGGAAAAGACCCTACCATCATTTGATGATAGGGCCTATTTTAATTAACAAATAGTGCTACTTAGCGTGCAACCAGTACATCGCATGGTGCATGTTTGACGACATGTTGGGATACAGAACCTACAAGTGCTCGTGTGATTGCGCCTTTACCTGTAGCGCCTATCACAATCAAGTCGATATCGAATTCTTTTGGAAATGCCTCCGAAATCAAGGTTAGCGGATTTCCGTTAGTGACTGTTTTTTGTACCTCAGTGACCCCTGCGTCTGTCGCATATTTAGCCATTTCTTCGATAAATTGTTTGTCAATGTGATCGGTAACGCCTGTGGTAACAGGTTGATACTCAGGGGATAAACTTACGTTTCGTGTGTCAACAACGTACAAAATATGAAGCTTGGCATTATTACGTTTAGCAATTTCTACTGCGGTTTTGAAAGAGTGTTCAGCTTGTTCGGACCCATCAACCGGCACCAAAATGTTTTTGTATTCGCTTCTCATATTTCTCGACTCCCTTTCTTTTTAAAACGAGCTATTAATCTAATTTAATTCTAACTTAAATAGTCAAATAATGAAAGGGTTTTCCATTTCGCAAAGGATTTCCTTCGCAATTTTATAATGATTTTAGTAAACTAAAAAAATAATACGTGAAGGAGTGATTGAAATGGCTTTGGTATTAAAGGTTGAAGAAATCTATCAACATTTATCGGAATACGATTTGTTGAATCCACAAATAAAACAAACACTTGTCTATGCTCAGGTAATGCCCACAACGGGGCAATTTTTATTGTTAGGCGCTTATGCCACGCTAATCAGTGGTGCTTATTTTGTAATGGCTTTAGAGGAAGAACGAGTTGTACTGATTCCATTGCATAAAATCACAGGGAAAATAGATAAAAAATTAGCGCCTATTTTTATTCCCCGTGAAGAGTTGGTTGATGTTTATGTTAAAGAAGGAAGAATGATGAATAGTGTATCTTTTACCGGGGAAGATCAACAACTGACGGTCAAATTAAGTAAAGTCGTAATTGGAATGGCTTGGCACAAAGAAAATATGTCCCGATTTATGGCGGGCATCCGCAGATTAGAAGAGAAGGTGGTGGCGAATGAATGGTAGTGAACTTGGAATTGATTAAAAACAAGAAGATTGAAAGTGAGCGCCTTATATTGCGCCCCGTCACCTTGGAAGATGCACCGGATATGTTTGATTATGCATCTGATGAGGAAACAACCCGGTATGTTTTTGAAAGGCATCAAACAATTAAAGATACAGAAGAAACAATTGGGATTTTCTTTTTAGCAAATCCGATTGGCAAATATGCCATCGAATTAAGAAGTGAAGGAAAAATGATTGGAACCATTGATATTCGGGTTGATGAAGCTAATAAAAAAGGGGAAATCGGCTATGCTTTGAGCCGCCATTACTGGGGGAACGGCTACATGACTGAAGCGTGTGGGGCAATCTTAGAGCTTGCTTTTGAAAAGTTACAGTTGGAAAAAGTATATGCGATGTATGATAAAGATAACCCTGCATCAGGCCGTTTAATGCGGCGATTGGGAATGAAAAAAGAAGGGGTTGCGAGGCATAATCGTATCCACAAAGGTAAATCAGTGACCGATATTTTTTATGGTATTTTAAAATCAGAATATGACTCCTGAAAAGAAAGGATTGAATTCAGGAACTTTTTCACTTACAATAGGAATGCATACAAACTGGACCAGTAAATACGTACATGGTTAAAGAGAGCTTTTCCAAGGCTGGAAGAAGAGCACCTAATGTAGTATTGAACCTACCAATGGGATTTTCCGCAGTATGATCGGTGGTCTGCCGTTATCAGGACAGAGTGGGGCTTTCAGAAATAAAGCCAAACAAGGTGGTACCGCGGAGTAAAGTATATTTCGTCCTTAAGGAAGGATGAGTATGCTTATTTTTTTTGAATTAAAAATAAAGGAGTACACAAATGAGTAATTTACAAAAAGAAGATTTTTCAGCGTGGTATATTCAAACAATCAAGCAAGCAAACTTGATGGATTATTCACCAGTTCGTGGTTGTATTATTTTCAAGCCAGATGGCTATGAGATTTGGGAACACATCCAAGAGGCGTTTAACGGCCGATTTAAAGAAGAAGGCATTCGTAATGCTTACTTCCCAATGTTGATTCCTGAGTCGTTTTTTACTAAGGAAAAAGATCATATCGAAGGATTCTCGCCAGAACTACCTTGGGTAACAGAAGCAGCAGGTGAAAAGTTAGAAGAACGTTTGGCATTGCGTCCGACTTCCGAAACGATGATTGGGACAGCCTTCAGTGACTGGATCAATTCTTACCGCGATTTACCAATGGAAATCAACCAATGGGCTAACGTATTCCGTTGGGAAAAGAAAACTTTACCATTCTTACGTACATCAGAATTCTTGTGGCAAGAAGGCCATACGGCGCATGAAGATGAAACTTCTGCACGTGAACGCACCATGAAAATGTTGCAAGTTTACAAAGAAGTCATCGAAAGCGTGTTGGCAATCCCAGTTTATGAAGGTCAAAAAACACCTTCTGAGCGTTTTGCTGGAGCAGTGGATACATTCTCTGTTGAAGCAATGATGAAAGATGGAAAAGCTGTTCAGGCGGGGACTTCTCATTACATGGGCACGAAATTTGCTGAAGCATTCGACATTAAATATTTGAACCGCGATAACGAACACGTTCTGGCCCATACGACATCTTGGGGAGTTTCAACTCGTCTAATCGGTGCAACAATCATGGTCCACGGCGATGAACAAGGATTGGTATTGCCGCCAGCAGTAGCAGCTAAACAAGTTGTTTTGGTTCCAGTTGGACCTTGGAAGAAAAAACCAGAAATCGTTGAACGTTTGGAAGTTCTGTTGAAAGAATTGAATGCTGCAGGAATTCGAGCATTAATCGACGATAGCGACAATTCTCCAGGCTTCAAGTTCAACGAATGGGAACTTCGTGGCGTGCCAATGCGTGTTGAATTTGGACCACGTGATATGGAAAATAATCAAGTTATGATTAAAATGCGAGATTTGGATGGCAAAGAAGCAGTTGGCCTTGATGGCATTGTGGACTATATCCAAACGGCTTTATCAGAAATGCAAGTTCGTCTTCTGGAAACTGCGCGCAACAATCGTAAACAACATGAATACACACATATCAACACACTAGATGAATTGAAACAACATATTGAAGAAAAACGTGCTGCTGGAGAAACACCAGGATTCGTCTTGGCTGGTTGGGATGGAACGGAAGAAACAGAAGCTAAGATCAAAGAAGAAACTGGCTTTACTACTCGAAATATTCCTTTCAATCTAGAAGTGGAAAAAGAAACATGTATCGTATCAGGTAAACCAGCAAAACATACCGTTTGGTTGGCAAGAGCTTACTAACAATAAAAAACAGACAGGGCACCGGATTAGGGTGACCTGTCTGTTTTTTTATTTAATCCTCTTTTTTTGTAATGGTGCCATCATCAAGGAACGTAATGTTACGACTAGCCAAAATTTCTTGTGCTTTTTCAAGACTTTGTTGACGTTGTGCTTGCTTAAGCTTTTCGGGCGTTACATCTGTTCCTTCAGGATCATAAACGGTTGAATTCAATAGGATTTCATTCAAAGAGCCACGGAAGTTTTTGATATATTGTTGACGTAATTCTTTTTGTTCGATTTTTTCTTCAGCAGTCAAACCAATTTCTGTTTTTGATTTTCTTGCCAGTTCATTGATGCGTTTTAATAATTTATCCATGAAGCATGTTCCTTTCGTTCTAAATTAAAATGTGGAGAAAGGAAGTGGGGAATGAGTTTATGCAAATTGGCTGTTATACCAAGATTTTGCAGCATCCAACTCGTTTTGTGTCAAAGAATGACCTGCGTTACCCCAGTCGGTGGTAACTTTACTTCCTGCTTTCTCCAACTGCGTAATTAATGCACGTGTGTTTTCCGGTGGACAGATTGGATCGTTGTTTCCAGCGCCAATAAAAACAGGCAAATCTTGGATAGTTTTCATGTCGCGCTCTTCAAAAGGAGTCATCGGATGGTGAAGGATGGCACCCTTAAAGGTATCTTCGTAGAAGTATAACATACTAGCAGCGATGTTTGCACCATTTGAGTATCCTAAAGCAATCACGTTGGCCTTATCAAATTTGTATTCTTCGCTGGCGGTTTGTAAAAAATCATACAGGTCATGGGTACGTTTTTCCAAATCTTCTTTGTCAAAAACTCCCTCCGCTAACCGACGGAAATAACGATTCATCCCATTTTCGGATACATTCCCGCGTACGCTTAAAATGCCGGCATCAGGATCAATGTAGTTAACAAGGGGTATTAAATCATTTTCATTTCCACCTGTCCCATGTAAAACAAGGAAAGTTGGATGATTGATTTTACCGGGCTTATATATGTGTTCATAGATCAATATTTTCCGCTCCTTCAAGATGTCTTTAATTTGTATATTTCAAATTCGAATCAATTGTAACATGATGTTAGAAAAGAGTCAATTTAACCGGATTATGCTATGATGAAGGGGACCTTTTTAAAAAACAATCGAGAAAAGAGGGCTTTTTTTGAGTATTGATCAAATAATTCAGGATTTTGTAACGAAAGGTTCTGCGATTCATCGCATCCATGTTTTAGATTATTATTATGCGGTTAACCGCCTCTTACAACTATTACATTTAGACCATTTTAATACAGATGTAACACCATCCATTCCCTTACCGAAACTATTGGATTCAATGGACCGGTTAGTAGATTATGCAACAGAACAAAAAATTATTGCCGATACACAACGGGGGCGAGATGAATTTGAAGCGCAAATTATGGATATCTTGACGCCCTTACCATCTACTTTAAATAAAGATTTTTGGGACTGCTATCAGGAAGCCCCAATGCGTGCAACCGACGAGTTTTACCAATTGTGTCGCGATAATGACTACATAAAAACGCGCCAGATAGCAAAAAATGAGCAGTTTAATGTCTCATCACCTTATGGCGATTTGATAATAACTATTAATTTGTCTAAACCAGAAAAATCAAAACAAGATATTTTAGAAGCCCAAAAGAGTACAGATGGTTACCCTAAATGCCAATTGTGTGCAGAAAATGAGGGCTACAAAGGTCGCCCTGGCATTGCGGGTAGAACGAATCATCGTGTCATTCGTGTTCCGATCTTAGGGGAAAACTGGGGCTTCCAGTATTCTCCTTACGCTTATTATAATGAGCATTGTATCGTGTTTACCAAAAAACATATTTCCATGAATGTGGGTCACCATACCATCCAAAACTTAATGGAATTGACAACGGTATTTCCCCATTATTTTATGGGATCGAATGCAGGACTACCAATTGTCGGGGGCTCTATGTTGGGACATGAGCATTACCAGGGGGGGCGTCATCATTTTCCAATGGAGAATGCGAAAGTTCTGGACACATGGACCTGGAAAACAAATTCAAACGTTACAGCTGAACGCCTGTATTGGCCACTATCCGTAGTAAGGCTACGTGCACATGATAAGGAAGATATCCTGCAAGCCGGTTCAGAATTGATGGAGGCGTGGGATAACTATTCTAATGAAGCGCTCCAAATAAAATCACATACGAATGATGAAAAACATAATGCTGTGACTTTAATTGCCCGTCGAAACGGATCGGATTATGAACTGGATGTAGTCTTAAGAAACAATCGGACAACGGAAGAGTTTCCTGATGGCATTTTTCATCCACACCCAGATGTGCAGCATATCAAGAAGGAAAATATTGGCTTGATAGAAGTTCTGGGGTTGGCGATTTTACCACCACGTCTAAAAACAGAATTAGCTGAGGTTGAATCTTTTATTTTAGGAGCTAACAATAACATCGCGCCTTACCACCAGGAGTGGGCAGAAGAACTGAAGCAACAAGGGACTATAACCAAGGAAAATGCCGCGACAATCCTTAAAGAAGCGGTCGGACATAAATTCCAGAGAGTGTTGGAGGATGCTGGGGTTTTCAAACAAACAAAAGAAGGACAAATGGCTTTTGCAGCATTTATAGCTGACTTCCAGGCATAACAAAATGGAGCTGTGAAATAACTCCCAGCCCTTATCTATTTACGAATACTTTATCGCAAACGTGCTCAAAAAGGCAGCCCCGACGCCACTTCACGAATAATGCTCAGATGGTCTGCGACCATGCTGTGCTTATTCGTTCCAGTGGTTCGGGGCTAAACGCCTTTTTGAGCACACTCATTTTTTAAATGTTATCTATTTTTGTCTTGCCAGTCATCGACCTTGTCATGGGCTCTGTCTTTGCCTTCTTCGACTTTTTCAGTCATCTTACCTTTATTTTTTTGCAGTTTTCCTTCAAGTTCCTTGGATTTGTCATCGGTAGCATCGCCGTATTCTTCCTTCACTTTTCCGACAGCTTGATCTTTCAATCCTTTTAGTTTGTCATCTAATGCCATATTAATAACCTCCTAAATTAAATTGAGAGAACGATTACAAGTTCCCTTTGATATTATTATTAAGGAAAAAGGTTTGTAACGCAAATAAAAGCCCTTGTACATCTTTTAAAAATGCAAAGAGATTTTTACTGGCAGTTAAGCTATAATGTTAATAACTAATCGTGGAAGGACGAAGTATTTTGAAAATCTTAGCCATTGAATCATCCAATCAAACGATGAGCGTCGCGACTGTTGAGAACGGTCTAGTCGTCTCCGAATACACTCGAAATGGCAACCTGCAACATAGTACCCAGCTGATGCCGGCTATTGAAACGGTTATGAACGGGTCAAGTTGGCAGCCAAAGGATATTGACCAAGTGGTGGTATCGAAAGGTCCCGGCTCATATACTGGCGTGCGAATCGGTGCCACTATTGCAAAAACACTGGCCTGGACGCTCAAAAAGCCTCTAGTTCCTGTCTCCAGCTTAAAATTATTAGCAGCGAATGGACTTGCTTTTGAAGGGCTGATCATCCCTTTAATTGATGCAAGAAGGAAAAATATCTACACCGGAGTTTACCATGTAGAAAATGGCATTTTAGTGCAAGTGCAGGAAGATAATCATATCGACAGCGAAATCTTCTTTGACTCCTTAAAAAATAACACTGAACCACTCCTGTTTATCGGGCAAGATATTCCGATTTACAAAGAGCGTCTTACTGACGTTTTTGGAGACCGTGCATTTTTTGCCCCACAACAAGACTGGTTGCCTCGTGCGGGCGTTTTAGCAAATTTAGCTCACGGTGAGCAACCAGTTGACGCGCATGTATTTACTCCCGAATATTTGAAAAAACCTGAAGCTGAAGAAAATTGGCAAAAAGCCCATAGAGGAGAAGAGAAAGGTGAGTACGTTGAAAGAATTGATTAATCATTTCCATTCGATGATGGATTCACTTCAAAAAGAGGGTCCTCTTCTGCAAAGTAAACTATCTTTTTCTAAACGGACGGATTATTTATCTGACCGCTACACTCTTCCTAACGGGCAAGAAATCAGCCTGGAAATTGGCCAAAGAAAGCATATCGCTGATGTATTGGAAATTGAACGCTTAGGCTATGAAGGAAAAACGCCTTGGGGGTTTGTGGCTTTGGAAAATGATATTGTTAAAAGTCAAAAATCGCTGTATTTGATTTTATACAATGGAAACGAACCAATTGCTTTTTTAGGGAGCCGTTTTGAAATTACGGATATCCATATTACCAATATAGCAGTTGCTCCCGCTTGGCAGAAAAAGGGCGTTGGTAGCTTGCTTTTGGAATTATTAAAAGTTGTGGCGAAACAGGAAGCTGTTTCCAGCTTAAGTCTTGAAGTACGTATTTCCAACAAAAATGCCCAAAGTCTTTATAAAAAAATGGGTTTTGAAGCTTTGCGTATCAAGAGAAACTACTATCACGGTGATGGCGAAGATGCCGTCGATATGAAATTGGATTTGGATAAAAAATGATGAACCCATTCAATATAAAAGTACTGACGGTAGAAGATGCCGAAACCATTTACCGCATTTGTCTGGATGCCAATGATGGGAAGACGACCTGGAAACCATCCTCATTTGAAGGAGAGTTGGGCAATCGGTATAATGTTTATCTCGGTTACGAAATAGCAGGCACGTTAGTTGGATTTATCGGGTGCAGTTTAATTTTCGATAGTCTGGCAATAAATAACTTTGCGGTTTCTTCTCATTATAAACGGCAAGGTATTGGCGAAAAACTCTTGGATGCCTTATTGGCATATGGGAAAGAAAATGGTGCCGAGAATTTCATTTTGGAAGTCCGTGTATCCAATAAACCAGCCATCGCCTTGTATGAAAAATTTGGCTTCCGGCAAATCGATCGTCGGAAAAACTACTATGAACAACCAGTGGAAGATGCTTATATTTTCCAGTTAATTAAATGAAAGGGGAAAATGCATGAGCGATACATTGATACTAGCGATTGAGAGCAGTTGTGATGAAACTAGTGCAGCCGTAATCAAAAATGGCTCTGAGATACTCTCTAACATTGTGGCTTCTCAAGTCAAAAGCCATATGCGTTTTGGTGGGGTAGTGCCAGAAGTTGCGAGCCGTCACCATGTAGAACAAATAACCCAAATCATTGCATCCGCCTTAACGGAAGCAGAGGTAGAGATGGCGGATGTGGATGCCATCTCGGTAACGGAAGGGCCTGGTTTGGTGGGCTCTTTATTAATTGGTGTAAGTGCCGCAAAAGCGATGGCTTTTGCGCATAATAAGCCCTTGATTGCGACCAACCACATCGCCGGACATATTTATGCCAATCAACTTTTGGGACCTCTTCAATTTCCTTTGCTGACCCTAGTTGTAAGTGGCGGTCATACAGAATTGATTTACATGCCAGAAGATGGTGTTTTCGAAATTGTTGGGGAAACAAGAGATGATGCTGCAGGTGAGGCGTATGATAAAATTGGTCGTGTTCTGGGCTTACCTTATCCAGGTGGGAAAGTAATGGATGAGATGGCCCATCAAGGAAAGGATGTTTTTAATTTTCCAAGGGCGATGCTGCACGAAGATAATTATGACTTTAGTTTTAGCGGGTTAAAGAGTTCGGTTATTAATACCATACACAATGCGCGCCAAAAAGGTGATGATTTAGACCCTTATGATGTGGCAGCGAGTTTCCAGGCGGCTGTTGTTGATGTATTGGTAGCAAAAACCTTGCGGGCTGCCAAAGAAAAAGATGTAAAACAGCTATTGTTAGCAGGTGGTGTTGCAGCCAATAAGGGATTGCGTACGGCTCTATCTGAAGCGGTCGCCAAAGAACTTCCCGGTGTGGAACTTATTATTCCGCCATTAAGTTTATGTGGTGACAATGCAGCAATGATTGGAGCGGCTGCCTATACGCAATACAAGGCAAAAGAGTTTGCTGCTTTGGATTTGAATGCCAGACCAGGATTATTACTCGAAAATTAAAATAAAAAAACCATTTCAGCATTAGAAATGGTTTTTTTTATCATTCTATTTCTTCAAGCTCTAAATTCTTTTCTTCCCATTCTTGCATAAAAGTATCTTGCTGGCCCTTTAAATCCAGTAACATTTCATTAAATTCCTGTACCTTCTCATGGTCACCGAAAACTTCCGGTAAGGTGAGTTTTTGTTCAACATCATCGATTTTTACTTCTATCTCTTCCAATTGCTTTTCCAGAGTTTCGATTTCACGGTTTAGTTTCCGTTCGATTTTTGCTCTTTCCTTGCTTGCATGGTAGACCGATTTTGTTTGGGGACTTTTTTCTTCACTAGCTGGATTATTTCCATTTTCTTCTTGAGCAAGCAGGGCAGCCAATTCAGCTTCTTCTTGTTTCTTTTCCATATAGTAATCGTAATCACCGATATACAGTTTGCTGCCATCGGCTGAAAGTTCCAGAATACTTGTCGCGATTCGGTTAATGAAATAACGGTCATGCGAAACAAAAACAAGTGTGCCGTTATAATCAATAAGGGCATTTTCCAGTACTTCCTTACTGTCGATGTCCAAGTGGTTGGTAGGCTCATCAAGCATGAGCAAATTGTTTTGTTCAAGTGCTAATTTACATAGAGCAAGGCGCGCTTTCTCTCCCCCACTTAAGGAAGGAATTGTTTTTTCGACATCAGCGCCGGTAAAGAGGAAGCTTCCCAGGATACTCCGCACATCTTTTTCATTCATGGTTGGATGCAGGTCCCAAATTTCGGCCAGAATCGTTTTGTTTTTAGAAAGATTCGTCAACTCTTGATCATAGTATCCGAGGTCTACGTTTGTTCCAAATTTAACGCTTCCCTCTATGAATGGGATTTGATGAATGATTGATTTTAATAAAGTAGATTTACCAATTCCGTTGGGGCCAACTATTCCGATAGCTTGATGTTTACGCAAGTCCAGGCTGATGGGCTTGGCCAAGATGTTGTTGTCATACCCGATAGCCACATCTTCCAGCGTCATCACCACATTACCACTCTCGCGCTTAGTATCAAATGAAAAACGTACTGAACGTTCATCGCCTTTCGGCTTATCCATCCGCTCCATTTTTTCCAAACGTTTTCTGCGGCTTTGGGCCATTTTGGTAGTGGATGCGCGCACCAGATTGCGAGCCACGTAATCTTCTAATTTAGCAATCTCTTCTTGTTGCTTTTCATATTGTTTCATTTCCTGTTCGAGACGGGCCGCTTTTTCTTGTAGATAAAAGGAATAATTCCCTTTGTAATGATGGATTTTGTTTCGGCTGATCTCATAAACACCGGTCGCAATTTTATCAAGGAAATAGCGGTCATGGGAAACAACCAAAAGGGTACCGCGATAGCTCACTAAATAATTTTCCAACCATGCCAATGTATCGATGTCCAAATGGTTGGTAGGCTCATCCAAGATTAAAAGGTCGTTCTTCTCAAGCAGGATCTTAGCCATTGCCAAGCGCGTTTTCTGGCCACCGGATAATTGTGAAATAGGGCGGTCCAAGTCTTCTTCGTAAAACTTAAAACCATGGAGGACGGATCTGATTTCCGATTCGTAACCATAAGCATCTTGCTTATGGATTTCCTGTTGTAGGGAGTCGTACAGTTTAAGTGCCGCTTCCATAGTCACAGGATCATTGATAACCGCTTCATCAGCCAAGCGTGCTGCAGCCTGTTCCGCTTGTTTCATTAACAAAATGACAGGTGCGAAAACGGTTAACATTTCTTCCCAGATTGTTTTATTGGAGTCAACCGCACTATGTTGATCAAGATAGCCGATGGTCACTTCTTTCTTTTTCGCAACGGATCCCGCATCTGTTGGCTCGAGTCCAGCTAATATCTTCAATAACGTTGATTTTCCGGCGCCGTTTCTTCCTACGAGTGCAATACGTTCATTGTCCTGGATAGTAATTTGAATATTCTCAAATAAAACGGTCGGACCGAAGTAACGGGCAAGATTTTGTCCTTGTAAAAGTATCATTCAGTCGTTCCTCAACTTTCTATAGATATGCCTTTTCATTTTATCACAGTTCTGTCATACACCAAAGATACGATATTATGAAAACGTTATGACCTTTGTGAAAGTTACACTATTAATTTTATGAAAGCGATAAAATCAAACTCGAAGTTGAAATAAAATTCACAAAAAATTACAAATTAGAACAAATTAGTGGATTTTTCACTAACGCGTGCTATAATTGCACTATGTAATGATAAGTACAAATAGATTATAACTTATAATTTCACATATATAATTCTAAAGAAAGCGAGAAAAATTATGCCAACTAATAATGACATTCCAAAAGCCACTGCCCGCCGTCTTCCCATCTATCATCGTTACCTTCGCTATTTACATGATGCAGGAAAAACCAGAATATCATCAACCGAATTAAGCGAGGCTGTAAAAGTTGATAGTGCGACCATACGTCGTGATTTCTCCTACTTTGGTGCTCTTGGTAAAAGAGGATACGGTTATGATGTAGAGTATTTGCTGGATTTCTTTAGTAAGACCTTAAACCAGGATCGTTTAACCAATGTTGCTTTAATCGGGGTTGGTAACTTGGGACATGCCTTGTTGAACTATAACTTCCATTTAAGTAATAACGTGCGCATTAGCGCTGCATTCGATGTAAACGAAGAAATTGTTGGCAAAATCGTCAGTGGTGTGCCCGTTTATCCATTGGACGAAATGATTGAACAATTACGTATTCAACAAATTGACGTGGCTATTTTGACAGTTCCACAGCAAGTTGCCCAAAAAGCGGCTAACAATTTGATCGAAGCGGGTGTCAGGGGAATAATGAACTTTACACCTATTCGTTTGTCAGTACCAGAGAACGTTCGCGTTCAAAATGTCGACCTAACCAATGAATTACAAACACTGATTTATTTCTTGGATAATAATATCTCCTAAAAGCACAATGAAAAACGTTGAGACCGAAAGGGTCTCAACGTTTTTTTACTTGTTCACTTGATCTTTAATTTTAAAGTACATAATTAACATTTGGATGCCGGTTACGATGTTGTTTGTCGCGAAAAAGATACTGATCCACGTGAGGAATCCCCATCCAGAGACGTTGATGCTGTCTACAGCGAAATAAATGAAGAGACCGGCGAATGCAAATTTCATAACGATTTGTAAAATGATATTTTTTAAAGTCATAGAATTCCTTTCTTTTTAAACTGTTAGCCCAGGAGTTCTGGGAAAAAGATTGGTAATGAAGCAAATGCATTCATTAAACCATGAGCCAACATAGGTGTAAAAATGTTATTTGTTTTGTAGTATAGATAAGAGAACCAGAGTCCTAAAGTACCATACACAAGCATGTGTCCATCAAAGTGGATAAAAGCAAAAATTAAAGCACTTATGACCGCAGAACCGAATAATCCGACACGGGACATATTTAATTGGGTAAAGACAGCTTTTCGGAAAACAAATTCTTCCATTACTGGTGCGAAAATGGTGATCATAAAAATCAAGAGTGGGTAAGCCGTCGTTAATTCCAGTAAATTCTGAGTGTTAGCTGATTCCGGCGTAACTCCGAAAATAAGCGATTCAATAATGGAAGTGACCGTCTGGATTACAAGCGAACCGATAAAGCCAAGAACGCTCCATCCTATCACTTTCGACATAGGTGCAGAGGGCCGTTTGATAATAGGCGCTTCAGGACTCCATTTTTCTTTATAGTTTACGATAATCATTGCCACTGTTCCGATAAAGGCAAAGAGGATTGTTAAAGTCATGCTCATTTCAATGCGTTGCTCTGTCGGAAATAAAAAGAGAAGAGGAACGGGTAAGAATTGAGCTGCTAAGTATATGAATATTATACGCGTCGCAGTAGTGATTTTTCTTCGCATGTATTTTGTACCTTTCTTATTTGTTATAATACTCCTGTATAAAAGTATATCACAAGAATGAAAAAAATTACTGAATTTGCTTGCATTATCAAAAAAGTTTGATTATGATAGAAAAGTAGGTTAGCACTCTCGGTAATCGAGTGCTAATTAGAAATCAACTTATTTTTGGAGGGATACTTGTGTTAAAACCATTAGGTAATCGCGTCATTATTGAAGTTGCCAAAGAAGAAGAAAAAACTGTTGGTGGCATCGTGTTGCCGTCTTCCGCTAAAGAAAAATCACAAACAGGTGTCGTTATCGCTGCTGGTGACGGTCTTGTAACGGAAAACGGGACAAAAATCGAAATGACTATAAAAGTCGGCGACAATGTATTGTTCGAAAAATACGCTGGAACAGAAATCAAATACGATGGGAAAGATTATTTGGTAGTTAAAGAATCTGACGTCGTAGCAATTGTAGAATAATTTTCAAAATAATTGGATGAGGTGAATTTTAGAAATGGCTAAAGATATTAAATTCTCTGAAGACGCACGAGCAGCGCTATTACGCGGTGTTGATATGTTGGCAAACACTGTAAAAGTAACATTAGGGCCAAAAGGACGTAACGTTGTTTTGGAAAAAGCATACGGTTCTCCGCTTATTACAAATGATGGTGTGACAATTGCCAAAGAAATTGAATTAGAAGATCATTTTGAAAATATGGGAGCAAAACTCGTTTCTGAAGTTGCTTCAAAAACAAACGATATTGCTGGAGATGGCACAACGACTGCAACTGTTTTGACACAAGCCATTGTACGTGAAGGTTTGAAAAACGTTACTGCTGGTGCAAACCCAGTTGGTGTTCGTCGTGGTATCGAAATCGCTGCAAAAGAAGCGATTGCCGGTTTGGCAGAAATTTCTCAAACAGTTGATTCAAAAGAATCTATCGCACAAGTTGCAGCTGTATCATCAGGGTCCGAAGAAGTCGGCGCTTTGATTGCTGAAGCGATGGAAAAAGTTGGTAACGACGGCGTTATCACGATTGAAGAATCAAAAGGTATCGAAACAGAATTAGATGTTGTTGAAGGAATGCAATTTGACCGTGGTTACCTTTCACAATACATGGTAACTGATAATGACAAGATGGAAGCAAGCCTTGACATGCCTTATATCTTAATTACTGACCGTAAAATTTCCAACATTCAAGATCTTCTTCCATTATTGGAGCAAATCTTGAAAGAAGGACGTCCATTGTTAATCATCGCTGATGATGTGGATGGCGAAGCTCTGCCAACATTGGTATTGAATAAACTACGGGGAACATTCAATGTGGCGGCAGTTAAAGCGCCAGGATTTGGTGACCGTCGTAAAGAAATGTTGCAAGACATCGCTGTTTTAACAGGCGGAACAGTGATTGCAGAAGATTTAGGTTTGGAATTGAAAGATGCTTCTGTTGAACACTTAGGACATGCTGGTAAAGTAGTCGTTACAAAAGACAACACCACAATCGTAGAAGGATCTGGCGAAAAAGAATTGATTGAGCAACGTGTAGCAGTGATTCGTTCACAAGCTGCTGAAACAACTTCTGATTTCGACCGTGAAAAACTTCAAGAACGCTTGGCTAAATTATCTGGTGGGGTAGGAGTGATCAAAGTTGGTGCTGCTACTGAAACAGAATTGAAAGAGCGTAAATTGCGTATCGAAGATGCTTTGAATGCAACACGTGCTGCTGTTGAAGAGGGAATCGTCCCTGGTGGTGGTACTGCTTTAATCAATGTTCAAAAACGCGTTCAAGAGCTTGCACTTAAAGGCGATGAAGCGACAGGTGCTCGCATTGTTGCACGTGCATTGGAAGAACCGGTTCGTCAAATCGCTGAAAATGCAGGTCTTGAAGGATCTGTTATTGCAGCCCGCATCAAGACAGAAGAACCAGGAATCGGTTATAACGCTGCAACTGACGAATGGGTAAACATGATTGAGGCAGGAATTGTTGACCCAGCTAAAGTTGTGCGTTCTGCATTGCAAAACGCAGCAAGTGTAGCAGGACTAATCCTTTCAACAGAAGGTGTTGTCGCTGACAAACCTGCTCCAGAACCAATGATGCCACAAGACCCAGGTATGGGCGGCATGATGTAATTCAATAAATCAGAAAAAGCGATTGGGAAACGTCCCGGTCGCTTTTTTGAATTATGAGAGTGATATCGGTAACATCTCCCTAAAAATTGAATATTTTCCTAGCGCGTGCTATCTTTTAGATGGATTAAAACGTTTTCAAAAGGAGTCGTGTTAGTTGAAAATGAATCGCTTAAAATATATTTTGCCAATTTTAACATTGGGGTTATTCGCTTGTACATCTGAAGATGAGAATGCCGTCGCCCACTATCCAGAAAAACCCACCGTCCAAGATAGTGTTCTCGTCAGAATCGATCCAGAAGTGTATTATGATGAAAATGTTGAAAACGTTACTTTGGATGCCAGCGATTTAGGTGTGCCGAATGACATGATATTTGATGAGCAATTAAATGAACTGAGTGTCGCCATTGAAGATGATGTTGAAATCGGAGAAAAAACTGTCAGGGTAACCATTGCAACTGAAGAAGGAACAGAAACTTACGAAGAAGCAATAACATTGGTAGCGTCCGAAGATAAAAATGATGGGCTCGACTTCAGTTGGGATGAAGCCCGTATTTATTTTGCTTTGACGGATCGTTTTTACAATGGCGATCCAACCAATGATGACCCTGGTAACCGACAGTATGATACAACCCATCCGGAAACTTATCATGGTGGGGACTTTCGTGGTTTAATCGATAAGATGCCATATCTTCAAGATTTGGGCATTAATACCCTTTGGATCACGCCTATTGTAGACAATATCGAGTGGAATATGCGCGAAGAACAACATGATAATCAGTATGGCTACCATGGCTATTGGACGAAAGATTTCACCAAAATCGATGAGCACTTAGGAGACTTAGCTACCTTCAAGGAGCTGATTGACACAGCCCACGATCACGGCATCAAGTTGATGGTGGATGTTGTGTTAAATCATGCTGGTTATAAGATGGCTGAAGGCGAAACGCCATTTGAGGGGATGCTGAGAGAGGAACCAATCCCTCATCATCCAGTACTGGGAGAACTTTCTGGCTTGCCTGATTTCAAAACAGAAGAGGAAGCAGTTAGGGAACAACTCGTATCTTGGCAAACAGCCTGGATTGAAGAAACGAAAACCGAGCGTGGGGACACCATAGATTTTTTTCGGGTGGATACAATTAAACATGTAGAAGACACTACATGGAAAGCTTTCAAGAATGCGGTTATTAAAGAACAACCGGATTTCAAGTTTATCGGCGAGCACTATGGCGCCTCCATTGCAAATACGGGAGGCTATTATCATGATGGAGAAATGGACTCTTTATTGGATTTTGAGTTTAAGAGTATTGCCGGTAGTTTTGTAAACTGGGACGTTGTGGGTGCCAATGATAAATTGATTGCTCGAAATGAGCAACTGACGAGCGATGCAACATTGGGGCAATTTTTATCCAGCCATGATGAGGATGGTTTTTTATACCGTCAAGCAGGAGGGGATAGGGGAAAACAAAAAGTTGCCGCATCCTTATTGATAACCGCTAAAGGACAACCTGTAATCTATTATGGTGAAGAATTAGGACAAACCGGTGCGACCGCCAAAAATATGGATAAAGGTGAATATAGTGAGAATCGCTATGATTTTGACTGGGATAGCGCTGAAACATCTGACATGCGGAACCATTATAAAGAACTGCTCCAAATTCGTAAAGACCATAGCCTCGTTTTTTCCAAGGGCAATCGAGAAACGGTGGCAGGATCGAATGAAGAAGGCTATATCGTCTTCAGTCGCGGTTACAAAAAGGAAGAATTATTCATCGGGTTGAATATCCTTGATGAACCCACTGTTTTTTCAATGGTAGCACCGGCTAAAAAGATGACAGACCTATATTCAGGTACACAGTATCAGGCTGAATCAGATGGAACCATAACCGTCACTCTTCCTCCAAAGAGTGAGGGTGGGACTGTGATTTTAAGCATTTCCGAAAATTAAAAAAGTTACCCTCTCTCTATCACTGTTCTAGTTTTTATTTTCATGCTAAAATGGATGAAGTCAAGATTGACTAAAGGAGGAAATAATGTGAAACAACAGGATGAGTGGACAAAGATTCGAAAAATCGCCATCATGGTGATTGATTTGATTCTTTACATGGGTTCATTTTTACTGTCGTTCCGCTTAAGATATGGAGCAGAAATACCGATTCGTAACTTAGAAGCATTCCAGGGAAGTGTCTTTTATGTCATCATCGGATTCTTAATTGTGAATATCTTATTGGGGACTTACATTCTTTATAACAAATCGCTGGGTGATTTCTTATTTATAACGATTATTGGTCAGTTTATCATGTCGTTATACATTATGGCATTAACGTTCGCTGGTAGATGGTTAGCATTTCCGCGTTCGGTGATCCTTATTGCCTTTTTCGTTGGCGTGCTCATACTTTTCTTGTGGCGTGCACTAGTATTCAAATTGTATCAACGATTAAGTGGTAGTAAGCGAGTTATGATAGTGGGGATGGAAAAAGAAGTTTTTGCGGCAGTGGATAATTTTACGAATACCAAGAGCATCCGTCACCGTGTCACGCATGTCGTGTTATCAGCCTATTACGAAAATGTACGTGAAAATCTGGAAGAAATCGATGTTGTTTATTTGGCCAGCCAGATTGAAGAATCTGAAAAACTACGTATTTATAACCTGTTGATGGAAAAAGACAAGAAATTTTTCTTGAATACGAGTTTTGAGAACTTGATGATGGTAAGACCGAATATGATGAATATTGAAGATGAAAGTATTATTGAAGTGTCACCTTTTAGAATTCCTTCTGAAGATGACATGATCAAACGATTGCTGGACATTGTTTTCTCTGTTGCTTTAATTATTGTATCCTCGCCAATCATGGCGATAGCTGCAATACTTGTTAAACGCAGCTCAGAAGGTCCGATTTTGTATCGTCAAACACGTATTACCAAGGAAGGGCGAGAATTTGAAATCTTGAAATTCCGGAGTATGGGTGTGACGGCTGAAAAAGAATCTGGTCCGGTACTCGCGACAAGTAATGATATGCGTGTCACGCCTGTTGGGAAATATTTGCGCGCATTGCGGATTGATGAACTGCCTCAGTTATTCAACGTCCTCAAAGGCGATATGTCAATTGTTGGACCCCGTCCCGAGCGTCCGTTCTTTGTTGAACAATTTGAAAAGCAAAACCCACATTATTATTTACGTCATAATGTACGTGCTGGTATTACGGGTTACGCCCAAGTTTATGGAAAATATGCTTCGGACTTCAATAGTAAATTGAACTTTGATTTGATTTATATCAAACAATATTCTCTCATTTTGGATATGAAGATTATGTTGCAGACCATAAAAATATTATTCGACAAAGTAAGTTCCCAAGGGTTGGATGAGCAAGAAACTGCCATTTATTCAGAGGAAGAATTTGAAGCACGCGGTATTAAAGTGATTCACTAATCAAAAAGCTCTCAGACAAAATGATGTCTGGGAGCTTTTTCGATGAATATTAAAGGAAAATACACATGTTTTACGATATAATGAGTTGAAATTATACAATTTTGAGGAGTGATCCGGTTGGAAGAACAATATAGAGATGATAGTTTGGTTTTGCATACTGATTTGTATCAGATCAATATGATGAAAACCTACTGGGATGAAGGCATCGCTGATAAACATGCTGTGTTTGAAGCTTATTTCCGCAAATATCCCTTCAGCAATGGTTACGCCGTTTTTGCGGGGTTAGAACGAATCGTTGACTACTTAAGAAATTTACGCTTTACCAAAACAGATATAGACTATTTACGTGAAGTCCAGGATTACCCTGAGGCATTCTTGGAATACTTGGAAGATTTCCGCTTTACGGCCACTTTAAGATCAGCGGTAGAAGGCGAACTTGTTTTTGCCAATGAGCCCATTGTGCAAGTTGAGGGGCCTTTAGCCCAATGTCAGCTGATTGAAACGGCTGTTTTAAATATCATCAACTTTCAGACGTTAATTGCAACCAAAGCGGCGCGGATTCGCTATGTTTCCGAAGAAGATACATTGATGGAGTTTGGTGCACGTCGTGCTCAAGAAATGGATGCCTCTATTTGGGGGGCTCGGGCGACTTATATAGGCGGATTTGATGCTACTTCCAATGTCCGGGCAGGCAAGATGTTTAACATGCCAATCGCTGGCACGCATGCTCATTCCTTGGTCCAAGTCTACCGGAACGACTATGATGCATTTAAGGCCTATGCTCATTCACATAAAGACTGTGTCTTTTTGGTTGATACATACGATACACTTCGCTCAGGAGTTCCGGCTGCAATTCAGGTGGCTGACGAACTGGGCGATAAAATTAACTTTATCGGTGTACGTATTGACAGTGGCGATATGGCCTACCAATCAAAAAAAATCCGCCAACAATTGGATGAAGCTGGCTATCCAAATGCCAAGATTTTTGCCTCAAGCGATTTGGATGAAATGACGATTCTGAACTTGAAGATGCAAGGAGCTAAAATAGACGTATGGGGAGTCGGTACAAAGTTAATCACAGCTTATGATCAACCGGCACTGGGTGCGGTTTACAAATTAGTGAGTATTGAAAATGATAAAGGTGAGATGGTCGATACTTTAAAAATATCAAGTAATGCCGAAAAAGTATCGACACCGGGCCGTAAACAGGTTTGGCGCATTACTCGGAATTCAGACGGGAAGTCAGAAGGGGATTATGTGGCCCTGTGGGAAGAGCGTCCCGATCAATTAAAAGAGTTATTTATGTTCCATCCAACCTATACTTACATAAACAAGACCGTGACGGATTTTACTGCTCGTCCAATTTTGCAAGATGTTTTTGTGGATGGTGAACTCGTTTATGAATTACCAACGCTGGAAGAGATTAAAACCTACTCCCTGAAACATCGTCATGCTTTGTGGGATGAGTATAAGCGTATCCTAAATCCAGAAGATTACCCGGTGGATCTGTCCCAAAAAGCTTGGGATCACAAAATGAATACGATTCAACAAATCAAACAAACGGTTCAACAAGGTGCACCTAAACTATAATGTTTTAAGGGGTTGAAAAAAATGCGTCCATTACAAAAAGAAATCATTGAAGAATTACGTGTTAAATCTATCATTGATCCGAGCGAAGAACTTCGTATTACTATCGATTTCCTGAAAGAATACATGTTGGCCCATCCTTTTTTGAAAACGTATGTTTTAGGCATCAGTGGGGGTCAAGATTCAACATTGGTGGGTAAGCTGGCTCAAATGGCCATGTCTGAATTACGTAATGAGACCGGTAATGAGGATTACCAGTTCATTGCTGTTAAAATTCCTTATGGTGTCCAGGGTGATGCAAAAGATGTTGAAGATGCGCTGTCCTTTATTGGTCCGGACCAAATCCTGACGGTCAATATCAAAGCTGCCACCGATGCAATTGAAGCAGCGATTACAGCAAATGGTCAACCTGTTTCAGATTTTAATAAAGGTAATATCAAAGCACGTCAACGGATGGTGGTGCAGTATGCGATTGCCGGTGACAATGCAGGTGCAGTTTTGGGAACTGATCACGCAGCGGAATCCGTAACCGGTTTTTATACGAAATTCGGCGACGGCGCAGCAGATCTAACACCTATCTGGCGCTTGAATAAACGTCAAGGGCGAGTACTGCTTAAGGCTTTGGATGCGCCTGAACATTTGTATAAAAAAGTGCCAACTGCTGACTTGGAAGATGACCGCCCGGCTCTTCCGGACGAGGTTGCTCTAGGTGTATCTTATCAAGCAATCGATGATTATCTGGAAGGAAAAGAAGTCCTGGATAGGGATGCTGAAAAAATCGAAAGTTGGTTTATCAAAACACGCCATAAACGTCACTTGCCGATTACCGTATATGATGACTTTTGGAAAAAATAACAAATAAGGAGTGGTCAGGCGTTGAAAGAGCGTTTAACAAAACGGTTGCCATTCCTCTTTGGTGACCACCATAAAGCCAAAGTATTACGTCAAGTTCTCTCAATCATTTTTACTACCTTTATCAGCCAATTGTTATTGCAGTGGTTCCAAAACGATTTAAGAATGGATTTAGTCATTAATTTTACGTTTTTATGGCATACTGAAAAATTTTTTCTCAGTTGGATGGTATTAATGGTACCCGCGCTTTGGCTCTGGGCCCTTTTAAATAATGCCAAAGTTGTAAATTTAATCATGATTGGAAGCTCAGCATTAACGGGGTTCATTACTTATGAAAAAATGAGCCAAAGAGATGAACCCTTGTATCCAGCAGATTTTAAGATGATATTCGAAGTGGATTTCCTATTGAAAATGTTACCGCCGATTGTTGTTCTCCTTTTGCTAGGCGTTATAGTGCTCATCGTTATCTGGTTGGTCTGGCTTTTTCGTAAAGAGCATGTGAAAATCGGTATATTGAGCCGCATCTTGCTCCTTGGGACGACAAGTGTGGGGTTGTATTACTTATTTCAGTTTCAAGAAGAGGGGAATCTCGTAAAACGTGCATATGATCGAACGGCTACTTGGATTCCTTATAGTCAAAAAATGAACTATTATAATACAGGATTTGTGGCAGGGTTTCTCTACAATCTACCATCAGATCCAATGGTTAAGCCCGTTGGCATGGATACCACTGAGTTGGAAGCTTTGTTTTTAAAATATCAAAAAAAAGCTGAGAAGATTAATGCGACAAGGAAAAACGCGAATGTTGATGCAAATATTATCTATATTATGAACGAGAGTTTTGCGGATCCGTTATCTTTAGATAGAGCTGATGCTTCGTTTGACCCGATTCCGTTTACTAGACAACTGGCGAACCAGACGCGTAGTGGCAGTATGTTGTCACAAGGATATGGAGGTGGGACTGCAAATATTGAGTTCGAAGCTTTGACTGGCTACTCCATGGAGCCTTTCGCAGCAAATATTTCTACGCCTTTCACACAATTTCTTCCAAAAATGTCCTCATTTCCTTCCATAGTTTCGCGTTTAAAAGAGGAGGGGCATTATCCGTTTGCTATCCATCCTTTTGATACATCCATGTATAAACGGCGGGATAATTACAAAATGTTGGGTTTTGAAGCGTTCTATTATGATGAAACAATGGTAAATACGGGTAGGATTGGAACGAATCCATATATTTCTGATGACGCGGCTTATAAAGAAATAGTTGAACGGATGCAGGAAAGCGAATCCTATGATTTTGTCCATCTTGTAACGATGCAAAATCATTCGCCATTCCAAGGGAAGTATGAAACATTTCCAAACCATCTGAATACAGGATTTGTGAAGGAAGAAATTAACCAGTACCATCAAGCTTTGATTGAAAGTGATCACGCTTTAGAAAAACTATTCACAGCCATCCAGGAAATGGATGAACCGGTAGTGGTGGTGTTCTGGGGTGACCACTGGCCAAGTATCTTTGACGAGTCATTCAAACAACAGAGTGGAGATTTGCTTAGTCGCACTCCTGTTATCGTTTTTGGGAATGAATTATCTGAGCAAAAGAAATGGGACATTATTAGTCCCATCTACTTCATGACTGAACTTTGGGAAGCAACAGATACCAAAATAACACCTTTTGACGCATTAATGATGACGATGAGAAATGAGGTTCCAGCGTTTGAAAAAGGCATGTATTATTTGCCGGATGGCAGTTTTGTCCAAACGCGGGAAGAGCTTCCGGTGTCTTCACAAGCTATCTTGAAGGAATATGATTGGGTGATGTATGATACAACAACAGGGTCAAGACAGTTGGAAAAAATGGGTTTCTTTACCTTAGGGGACTAATCAACTATAAATGAAATGAGGTGACAAATGCGGTTCTTTTGGCGTTTTTTAATTGTATTTATGATAGCGTTGTTTTTGAGTTATCTAGCAACGCATGCTTTCCGGCGAGTGGCCATTAAAGCAAACTGGGTAGATAGACCTTCCAGTAAGAAGATTCATAATAAACCGATTCCGACAATGGGTGGCATTTGCATCTTCTTGGTTTACTGGTTGATTTATTTTCTGGGGATTCCCAGCGAGAACCAGATAGCGGATATTGGGGCAATGGTTGCTAGTTCTACAGTTATTGTCCTAACGGGTATTATTGACGATAAAGTTGAGTTGAAGCCTTGGCAGAAGTTGGCCGGCATCTTGTTGGGTGCGAATATCTATTACTTCTTCACAGATATTCGTTTGGACCACTTCACCATCGCGTTCCTGGGTACTATCGAGTTTCAGGAAATTAGTTATCTTATCATGATGCTCTGGATTGTAGGGATTACGAATGCGATGAATCTGATGGATGGGCTGGATGGGTTGGCAACGGGAACGGGGATTATTTCCTTGGTGACCATGGGATTGGTAAGCTATTTCTTCACTAATTCGGCCAACAATGCAATGGTCGTGCTGGTTTTTTTGCTAGCAGCTGTGTTGTTGGGCTTCTTGCCGCATAATTTCTATCCAGCAAAAATCTTTCTTGGAGATACCGGGGCTTTGTTTATTGGGTTCATGATCGCAACCCTTTCATTAAACGGCCTTAAGCAAGCCACTTTTGTTTCATTAATCATTCCTATCGCTATTTTAGGCGTTCCCTTGACTGATACTGTAGCCGCAATTTTTCGAAGATTACTTAAGAAAAAATCCGTCAGTAAGAAGGATTGGGGTCATCTTCATCACAGGCTATTGCGATTAGGTTTTACCCACCGGCAAGCTGTTTTGTTTATTTATGCGATGGGAATCATCTTTTCGTTAATCGCCTTATTGTTTCCAATTTCATCTTTATTGGGGACGATCATTTTGCTTCTTGGTTTAATTTTTGGAGTGATGCTGTTTATTGAATCTTTCAACTTACTTGATAGTGAAAAAACACCGCTTCGACGTTTGCTTCGACGGCTCAAAAGGAACACTAAACAAACTAAATAAGAGGTTGCCAAGGATATTAAAAGCCAATCCTAGACAGCCTCTTTTTTGTGTTAATCTTCGTCTTCACCCCATTCATCATCCGCAATTTCTGATAAACGACGTTCGACGTATTGCGGTTCACCCATTTCAAAGCTGATATTTCCGTTCATGAAATCAATCATTTCAGCTTGGAAAATCTCAACATTATCTGTAGGAATACCGACTGTAAAAGTAACTTGATCCGTATAAGTAGTATCAATAACAGTGTAGGTAGATTGAAGGAGATTATTTTCTAACTTACCAGAAGCAGAGTAGCTAACCGTACAAGATACCGGGACTTGAATGGCACGTTCCACAATGCCAATTTCCTTCAGGGCAGATGATACAGATTTGCTGTAAGCACGAATCAATCCACCCGCCCCTAATTTGGTTCCACCAAAATATCGCGTAACCACGGCCGCAACATATTTCAAATCGTTCTTCTTGAGAACCTCCAACATAGGGACACCAGCAGTACCGGATGGTTCGCCGTCATCATGAGCCCGCTGAACTTCATCCAAATCACCAATGAGATAGGCAGAACAGTTATGTGTTGCTTTCCAATGTTCTTTTTTTATGCGCTGAACAAAAGCTTTGGCATCGTCTTCTGTGTCTACACGTTCCAACGTACAAATAAAGCGTGAACCCCGAATAATAATTTCATACTCCCCATTTTCAGCAATGGTATAATAAGATTTTAACAACTAGGTGGCCTCCTCCAGAATGAATTTTGTATCTATTCTATCATAAGAAATTCTAAAACATGCAGTAAGGCGTGACTATTTATTGACAGGTCATGTATAATGATTTTTGACTAATTAAAATTAAAGTAGTAGGAGAGGTGTTATCTTGAATTTAGAACAATTATTCAACCATATTAAATTCAAGCATGTGATAGGTACTTTTCCCGAAACGCAAATAAATAAAATTACCCAAGATACACGCGAAGTTGAAGAAGGCGATGTATTTATTTGTATTGAGGGTGCAAATTTTGATGCTCATGACTATGTAGACAGGGCGATCGAAAAAGGCGCAATTGCAATTGTCGCACGTAAACCAATTATTAGTAATATTCCTGTTATCTATGTTAGTGATACTACGAAAGCAATGGCTATGTTGGCAAATGCTTTCTATGGTTACCCAAGTGACCAATTAAAAATGATTGGTATCACGGGTACAAACGGGAAAACCACAACCACTTATATTATTGAAGCCATTTTAAAAGGACTCCAATTAGGGTCGGGTGTCATTGGAACAGTGGGAATAAAAATCAACGATACATTTATTCCTACAATCAATACAACACCGGATAGCATTACCTTGCAACGCGTTTTCCAAGAGATGAATGAAAAGGACGTTGCCGTTTGTGCGATGGAGGTTTCCTCGCAAGCGCTTGTTAAAGGCCGTGTATGGGGAGTTGACTATGATGTTGCTGTCATGACGAATTTGACTCATGAACATATGGAATTGCACCAGAACATGGAGGCTTACCGAGCTGCCAAAAAATTACTTTTTGCGCAGTTGGGTAACAGTTACAAAACAAATAAAGTAGCTGTTTTGAATAAAGACGATCATACATATGCTGAATATCGTGAAGCAACCGTGGGAGAAGTACTGTCTTACAGTGTTCTTGATTCCAATAGTGATTTTTATGCTTCGAATATTGTCTATCAGGAATCGCATACAACGTTTGATCTCATTTATCAAAACGAGTCTTATTCTGTCCATTCCAACTTAGTGGGACAATATAACGTTTCAAACGTATTGGCAGGAATGGCAGCCGTATTTGCACTGGGTTATTCTTTAACAGAGATTGTAGCTACGATTCCATCTTTACTCGTTGTTTCTGGTCGGATGGAACTTGTTGCTAAGGAAGAGGATATCAGTCTTTATGTCGATTATGCTCACTCACCTGATGCGATGGAGAAAGTATTGGAAACAGTAAAAAATATTGCCAAGGGCAGAGTTATCTCAGTATTTGGCTGTGCAGGGAAAAGAGAGTTTGAAAAACGGCCTATTATGACTAATATCGGGATTGAACTGTCTGATTTTTCTTTTTTGACTGCAGATGAGACAATGGGTGAAAATCAAGCTGAAATCTGGGAAATGATGAAACCTGGCATTCCTGAAGGTGCTACAAACTTTGCTTATTATGAAAATCGCGTTGAAGCGATTTACAAGGCCGTTGAAATGGCTGAACCTGGCGATATTATTTTAATGATGGGTCGCGGCAATGATACCCGTTACTATGATACTGATGGAAGGGTGTATCATTTTACAGACAAAGAAGCATCCATTAATGGTTTAAAGAGGCGTGCGCAATTACAGAAGTAGGAAGGAACAGTTTATGAAAACGGCAATTGTTACAGACAGTACAGCATATATACCGAAAAGTCTTTTGGACGAACAAGATATATTCATGCTCCCTTTATTGGTTACTATAGATGGGAAATCATATCGTGAAGATATAGATCTATCTGCAACAGAATTTTATGAAAAAGTCCAAAATACAACGACATTTCCTTCTAGTTCACAACCAGCTATTGGTGAAACTTATGAACTGTTTAAGCGTTTGGCTTCTGAATATGATGCAATTATTTCTATTCATCTTTCATCAGGAATCAGTGGGACCTATCAAAGTGTGAGTACTTTAAGAGATGAATTTCCTTTGTGCCCCCTTTATACAGTGGATTCAGAAATCAGTTGTTACCCACAAGCGAGACTAGTATTGGAAGCAGCACGGCTTGCTAAAAAAGGTATGGATGCGGAAGAAATTGTGGCACGTGTGAAGAGACTGAAAGCACGTACGAAAGCATATTTTATGGTGGATGATTTAATTAACCTTCAAAAAGGGGGACGTCTTTCTGGAGGCGCCGCTTTAGTCGGTTCAATGCTGAAAATCAAACCAATTTTACATTTCAATGATAAAAAAATTACGGTATTTGAAAAAATCCGGACTAAGAAAAAAGCGTTACAATTGATACTGGATTTATTGGCCAGCGATGTTGAGAGCGTTGAATACCCGTTGATTGTGACTGTTATTCATGCCAATCGATTGGAAAGTGCAGAGGCTCTTGTAAGAGAAGTCAAGGCTAAATACCCAGATATTCATTGTGAAATCAGCTATTTTGGTCCTGTGATTGGAACGCATTTAGGCGAAGGTGCCTTAGGGATAACTTGGACAGAAGATACGACTAGATAGGAAAAAATTTTGGTATTTGGTGTTGTTAAGGAAATGCCCTTCGGCTTGCGTAGTTGCTTGTGTGCTGCCGTGGGACCGCCCTGAGCCTGTAGTCTCTGGGCTTGCAAGCCTCAAAGGGCTCGTAGACGCTGAAGCGCCAACGGTCCCTAGTTTCGCGTTGCATCCTTGACACGTCCACAAGCAACCACTCCGTCCTACGGGATTTCGAGATGATGACTACCAACACAATAAATGATAGAGCCATAGGAAAGAGGGTGGGCCAAAAGGCTCATTCTCTTTTTTAAATTTAAAAAAATTGACCAAAATAAAACTTTTCGCCTTTTTTTGCATATATATATGTGAGAGGAGTTGAGTGGATGGATCAATTATTATTCGGACGGGAAATTAGTATGAAAGAATGGCCAAGCGAAAGCGACATACCCGGGACTGCATTGATACGCCCGGCTTTTTTAAGAATTAATAATGCTTGGCAATGCCAACGCTGTGGAACCCATGATGAAGCTATGTTCATTATGGGACCTTGTACGTGTGGAACAGACTGCTTCTATTGTTCGGTATGCCTCAATATGGGAAAGCTTAAAAAATGTACGCACTTGTATTCTTTACCGGAAACAAATGCATTTAATAAATTAAGTGAGACGCCATTGGTCTGGGAAGGAGTGCTATCTCCTGAACAACAACGTGCCTCTGAAGCCATTGTCAAAACTTGGTATCAAAAAGAAATACGCTTAATTTGGGCAGTGGCAGGATCGGGGAAAACGGAAATGATTTTCCAGGGAATAGCCCGTTGTTTGTTGGCACAAGGCCGGGTTTGCATTGCGTCTCCTCGAATCGATGTTTGTCTGGAGTTGGCTCCGAGGTTACAGGCGGCTTTTCGGGATATCCCAATCGCTTTACTTTATGGAGGCATGGAGGAAGTTTATCATTATACCCCTCTGACCATTGCGACGACGCATCAACTTTTACGCTTCAAAGAAGCATTTGATTTATTGATCATCGACGAAGTAGATTCATTTCCCTACCATAATAATCTGGCTCTTCATTTTGGGGCTGAAAAAGCACGAAAGCATAACAGTGCATTGCTTTATTTGACGGCTACTCCGCCTCGTATGATGCAACTGCAAGTAAAAAAAGGAGAACTTCCTGCTACAGTTCTTCCCGCTCGTTACCATGGTTATCCCTTGCCTGAAGTGACAACGAAGTGGCTGGGTGACTGGCGCAAAGCTATTCGCAAGCGTCAAAGGCGTTCACCATTAATAAAATTAATCGACAAAGCTGTTCATCAAAAACGTCGCTTTTTATTGTTCCTGCCCCATATTGGTTTAATGCTGGAATTAGAAAAATGGCTGCATGATTTATATCCGGAAATGACGTTTACCTCTGTATCAGCTGAAGACCCGGAACGCGTTAAAAAAGTTAAGGAAATGCGTGAAGAAAAATATACCCTCCTCCTTACCACCACAATTCTTGAAAGGGGGGTTACTTTTCGCGATATTGATGTGCTGGTAATCGGAGCGGAAGACAGGGTTTTTACCGAAGCCTCGCTGGTCCAGATTGCCGGTCGGGCGGGACGACATAGAGACTTCCCGACAGGGATGGTGTGGTTTGGCCATTACGGAAAGACGAAGGCCATAAAGCATGCGGTCTCCCAGATTAAAACGATGAACCAACAAGCTAGGGAGAAGGGGTTATTACATGGGACGTTGCCTGATTTGTAATCGCGGGATTCAGGATTCGCTGACTTTAGCTAAAATCGTTTCCTTTAAACCTTATAAAGAGTCCTGTATATGTGAACGCTGCACACAATTATTTCAAGAAATTCACCGGAATCAGGCATGTCCAGGGTGTTCTCGCCTTCAAGACGACATGTCGGATTGTAGAGATTGTATCAAATGGAAAGAAAAGGTAGTTGATGGTTTGGTCACCCATGAAGCCTTTTTTCGCTATGATGATGTCTTAAAAAATTGGATGCAAGTTTATAAGTTCCAAGGTGATACACGCTATGCGAGAATAATGGCGGACCCGTTGCAGGGATTTTATCGGAAACACAAAGACGCTGTTGTCGTCCCAATGCCTAGTTCGAAAGCGAGTATGGATAATCGGGGATTTAATCAGTGTGAAGAATTGTTAAAGTATGCAGGAATTCCCTATGTAAATTTAATTTCGAATGTGTCCCGGGACAAAAAACAGTCCGAAAAGAACCGTATGGAACGAATGCAGACGGGTCAACCATTCCAACTTAATGAGTTATCAGTAGATCATTCCAAGTCTTTGTTATTGTTCGACGATATTTATACGACAGGACGTACATTAATACATGCAAAAGAATTATTATGGGAAGCGGGATTCACTGCGATTTCTTCATTTTCCATAGGAAGATAATTAAATGGAATCGATTGTAAAATTTTAACGCTTACATTATAATGGTATTAAAGAATCCCTATGAGTGGTCCATAGGAGTCTTTTCTGATGATGAATCAGACGAAAGGAGAGAGCACTATGTTTAGATACAATGTCCGAGGAGAAAATATCGAGGTTACACCAGCAATTCGTGAGTATGCAGAGAAAAAACTCAGCAAACTGGAGAAGTTTTTTGATAATGTGCCGGAAGCAACGGCACACGTAAACTTGAAAGTTTACACTGATAAAACTGCGAAAGTAGAAGTAACGATTCCTCTACCATACTTAGTATTGCGTGCTGAAGAAACTTCAATCGATTTATATGGAAGCATCGACTTGGTAGTCGATAAACTAGAACGCCAAGTTCGTAAATATAAGACTAAAATTAATCGTAAATCACGCGAAAAAGGATTTACGCCAGCGTCAGTACCTTCTGCGATTGAAGAAGACCTTGATGAAAATAATGGTCAATTAGAAATTGTTAGAACAAAACGCATTTCACTGAAACCAATGGACAGTGAAGAAGCAGTTCTACAAATGAACATGTTAGGACATAATTTCTTCATTTTCGAAGATTCTGAAACGAACGGAACAAGTATTGTCTACCGTCGTAAAGATGGTAAGTTCGGATTAATCGAAACAGACAATGCTTAATCCCTTAATAAAACATTTCTGGCTCTTTGTCAAGAAGTGTTGATAGTGTATTTTTCCGATTGAATGAAGGTTAAAATTCACAATCTATGAAGCAGTAGCTGGGAACCGAACGGTTCCTAAGCTGCTGTTTTTATTTCTAGCAAT
>NZ_JBQPRC010000006.1:0-136385 GCF_052266745.1 Jeotgalibaca sp. A127 | reverse complement strand
ACCTTTATTCGAAACCCGTTTGACAAAGGGATTTTTAGCGATTTCTGCCACTTCTACATCGGTAAAGAGCCGCTTCGACATGCTCATCCTTCCTTTCCTGTTTGCAGGTTCTATTCTGTTTCTACTAGTCTAGCAATAAACTTGATGTTCCATCCAGTTTGATATACAAAAAGACCCTATAAAGGGTCTCTTTTTTAAAGAGTCCACTTTATAGGGTCCATTTTATATCGAGGGTTCCTGCTTTTCAATCTATTTTATTCTAAAAAGTCTTTCAATTGTTTTGAACGACTTGGATGACGAAGTTTACGTAAAGCTTTAGCTTCAATTTGACGAATCCGTTCTCTCGTAACACCAAATACTTTACCTACCTGTTCAAGCGTACGAACATTTCCATCGTCCAAACCAAAGCGAAGACGTAATACGTTCTCTTCACGATCTGTTAAAGTATCCAGAACTTCTTCCAATTGTTCTTTCAACAATGTTTGGGCAGTATGTTCTGCAGGACTGGTTACATCTTGGTCTTCAATGAAATCTCCTAAGTGGGAATCATCTTCTTCCCCAATTGGTGTTTCCAAAGATACTGGTTCTTGCGCAATTTTAAGAATTTCACGTACTTTTTCAGTTGGCAAGTCCATTTCCGCCCCAATTTCTTCCGGTGTCGGTTCGCGGCCTAAATCTTGCAATAACTGTCTTTGAATACGGACTAATTTATTGATGGTTTCAACCATGTGTACCGGAATACGAATTGTGCGGGCTTGGTCAGCAATGGCACGTGTAATTGCTTGACGAATCCACCAAGTCGCATATGTAGAGAATTTGAACCCTTTTTCGTGGTCGAATTTTTCTACAGCTTTCATAAGCCCCATGTTTCCCTCTTGAATCAAATCCAAGAATTGCATCCCACGACCAACGTAGCGTTTTGCAATCGAAACTACCAATCGCAAGTTTGCTTCAGCTAACTCTTGTTTGGCTTCAGGATCGCCGTGTTGAATACGAATTGCCAATTCTTTTTCTTCATCTGCCGTTAATAAAGAAACACGACCAATTTCTTTTAAGTACATTCTTACCGGATCATTGATCTTAACGCCAGCGGGTGCTTTTGTATCATCTTCGATTTCTTCTGGTTTCTTTTTGTCTGAATCTTTATCTGCGTCAGTCGTCTTCAATTGACGCGCTGTTGGGCCTCCGTCAGCGTCTACAACACTAACCCCGCTATCTTCCATTTTTTGGATTAGTTTATCCATTTCATCCGCATTGAGCTGGAATGGCGTGGCGATTTTATCTGTAAGGTCATCATAAAATATCGACCCCAACAACTTTTGCTCTTTAACTACCTGGTTCGTCACCTGTGTTAATGTTTTACCTTGTTCATTTTTTTCTATTGCCATAAAATGATTCCTCCATCCCGGTATGGATTATTTCTTTGTCATTTTCAGTTGCCTATTGAGATAAATAATATCAGCTAATAAACTCTTTGCCTTTTCTTTATCACTGCTACGGGCAGCTGCCTTCATTTCCTGGTTCTTTTGTTTCAATTGTTCCTGTAGTGTGGAATGGTTTAAGCTGGTAATGATGTCACTGATTTCCTGTCTAGAAACTTCTGCCTGAATCTCATTCATGTTGATTGCAGATACGATTTCGATTTGCTTTTGGTTTCTAAGGCGATCCAAAAAGTGATCAATATGTCCAACCGACTGTAGCTCTTCACGAAAAGCACTATAAAGGAAATAAATTGTTTGATGTTCTTCATTGGAAAAATGGAACTCAGGTGAAAGTTCATTGAGATAATGCCAAGCTTCTTCATGATGGAAAAGACGGTTCAGTAATTGTCGTTCCGTTAAATCTGCTTTAGTTAATTGTTGTTTAACCGGCATCTCCATTGTGGTCACAGTTGCATGTTGCTGCTTCGATGTTTCTTCTTGTCGCTTGGTTTTCATGTGAACTTGTTGATATTCCTGCAACTGTTTTTTCAAAACAGCTAAATCAATATCAAAATCTTCAGAAAGTTCGTTTAAATAAAGCTCTCTTTCAATAAGCGATTCAACTTGAACCAACTTCCGCAACATACTTTCCAGATACTCAACTCTGTTTTTCTCGGAATCTAAATCCAATTGCGATTTTAAGAAACGCGCATGGAACTGAAAAGTAGATTCGCGATGGCCTGTGATGCCTTCCTGAAACGCCTTGGGTCCTTTTGATTGAATATAGTCATCCGGATCCATCCCTGGTTCCATTGGGAAAACAGACACATCAAAACGGTGATTGCTATCCAGCAAATCAATAGCTTTTTTTGTTGCTTCCAAACCGGCACGGTCACCATCATAGCATAACACGACTGAGTCTACGGTTTTATTAAGTATGCGTGTTTGTTCGTCCGTGAGTGCTGTCCCCATCGAAGCAACACCATTTTTTATGCCTGCCTGCCACGCGGATATGACATCCATGTAGCCTTCAAATAATACCACTTCAGATGATTTCCGCATGTGTGCACGTGCTTTGTCCAAGTTAAACAAGAAATTCCGTTTCGAAAATAAAAGTGTTTCAGGACTGTTAAGGTATTTAGCCTCATGAAAGTCCGATTCAATTCCATCTTGTGTGGGCACCAATCTACCCGAAAAAGCAATTGTTGCTCCTTTTTCATTTCGAAGCGGAAAAATAATTCTACCGGCAAAGCGATCAAGTAATTCCGACGTGTCTTGTCGATCCGAAAAAATTCCCGTTTCTTTTAGAAGTGAGAGTGGGTAATTCTGTTTGGCCAATATTTGCTGGGTTGCGGTCTTATCAGGTGGTGAAAAGCCAATCTGATATTCTTGTAGCAACTCCTGCGTAAAACCTCTTTTTATTAAATAGTCCAAAGCTGCTTCGCCCGTCACGGTATTCATCAGCACTTGATGATAAAAAGCGGTAGCTGCTTCATGAACAGCGATTAATTTATCTTTTTTATTTTGCAACTCACTGCGCGGTTGGTTATCATCCAAATCGATGTTAACACTTATATCGCTCATTTCAGCTGCTTTTTTTACTGACTCAACAAAACTAATTCCGTCAACTTCCATTAAAAAAGTAAACAAATTTCCACCACGCCCGCAGCTGAAGCAATGGAATATTTGCTTTTCGTCGGTTACAGAAAAAGATGGTGTACGTTCGTCGTGGAATGGACAAAAACCAAAGTAGTTTTTCCCTCTTTTCTTTAATTGCACATATTGGCTGACAATATCGACGATATTTGTTTCCGATCTAATTTTATTGATTGTTTCTTCTGGAATTCTGGTTGCCAAAAAATCCACCTCGTTAATGCAAATCATTCTCAAAATGTGCATAAAGATACAACTTAAATTATACCAAAATCATCTCGAAATAGCAATTACTTACATTGGGCAAAAACATCTAGCTCCGCCTGGCCTATTAGCCACGCGGAGCTGGTGATGCTCTTCTACTCACTTATGCTTTCAGGAATTTTTACAAAAGTTAAAAGGATTCCACCAATAACGAACAGCACAATCAGCGCGAACACCCCATCCAATGAATTACCTGTAGCTTGTGCAATAAGTCCTACCAGAAGCGGCCCCACAACAGCTGCGAATTTTCCGAAAATGTTATAGAAACCGAAATATTCATTTGAACGCCCTTCTGGAATCAACTGCCCAAACAGCGAACGGCTAAGGGATTGGATTCCTCCTTGTGCAGTTCCCACCAACAAAGCTAAAATGATAAACGTCCGCAATGAATCGAGTTGCAGTGCATAAACACAAATAAAAGTATAAGTAATAATCCCCACAAAAATCATGTTTTTTGCCCCGAAACGTTTAGCCAGCACACCGTACAATATGGAGAAAGGAAAGGCAACAAATTGGACCACCAGCATAACCACTATCAGATCATTTGCAGAAAGACCAATATCACTCCCAATGGCTGTAGCCATTTTAAATATCGTTCCAACGCCATCAATGTAAAAGAAATAAGCTAGTAAAAATAGAAAAGCTTGCTTATGTTGGCGGATACCTCTAACTGTCTCACACAGTCTTTTGAAACTATTCTTTACGATATGGGGTTCTCGTTTAATAAATGATTTTTGCTTAACATTTTTCCAATAGGGAATGGTAAAAGCAAACCACCATATTGCCGTTAAAACAAATCCCAGCTTAATGAGTGCCACTTGGGAAATAGGTAATAGACCGGTTAGCTGAAAAATAATAAAGATAATAAAAGGAATTGAACTTCCAATATATCCCCAACCAAAACCGGCTGCAGAAATCCTGTGCATACGGGTCTTCGTTGTCACATCAACGAGAGAACCGTCGTAAAAAATATTAGCACCGGAAAAACCAATGGCTGAAATAATATAGAAGAAAAATAAAAATTGCCAGTTTCCCCCTGGAGCGAAAGCAAATGCAAGTGTTGCCAAAATCCCACCGATTGTAAACCAGGAAAACATGGGCATCCGTTGGTCTTTGTAATCTGCCAAAGCCCCCAAAACGGGTGCTAAAACTGAAATAATTAACGTGGCTATCGAATTCGCATATCCCCAATACGCAGTCGAAGTAACCTCATTCAATCCGCCTGATTCAGCGACTGCCTTAAAAAACAAAGGAAAAACAGCAGTTGTTATCATAATGGAATAAGCTGAGTTAGCCCAATCCTGTAAAATCCAACTTCGTTCTTCTTTTGTATATTTAAAACGTCCCTTTTTCACTTGCTCCATTACAGAACCCCCTCATTTTTCAATTCATACTTGAATCTTATCGGATGGTTTTCATTTGAGCAATATAGATTTAAAATTTTACCTTAAATTTACACTGTCTCATTATTCAAATAGGGTTCTATAACTGCCCAAGCTTTGTCTTTTCCTTCGCCTGTTTCAGATGAAAAGACAATTAAGGATTCCATGCTAGGTAAATTCATTGCTTTTTTTATAACGGAAGCATGTTGGTTCCATTTACCCCGTGGGATTTTGTCGCATTTTGTAGCTACAACGGTATAAGGTAAGCCGTAATATTCAACAAATTCCTTCATCTGAATGTCATCAGCAGTCGGCGGATGACGGAAGTCAACCATCAACAATACGTGACACAGTGTATCGCGTTGAGTGAAGTACGTTTCTAACATCTGGCCCCATTTGGCGCGTTCTGTTTTGGATACTTTTGCATAACCATACCCCGGAACATCGACAAAATAAAAAGCCTTATTAATCAAATAATAATTTAAGGTTTGCGTTTTTCCAGGTTTACTGGAAGTCCGTGCTAAAGCTTTCCGGTTGATCAGCTTGTTTATGAAAGAAGATTTTCCGACATTGGAACGTCCGGCCAAAGCAAATTCAGGTAAACCTGTATTTGGATACTGTTTTGGATCAACAGCACTTATGATAATTTCCGCATCTTGTACATGCATATTTTTTTCACTTCCTCAAGATATTTTTCTATATTATACATGAAAAAACCAATGTTTGGGGCATTACCCAAACATTGGTTTCAATCATGAGATTAACTAATCAAACGTTGATCTTCATCATACAATAAAGGTTTTCCTTCACCATCGATAATGTCTTTCGTAATTACTACTTTTGTTATTTCATCACGGCTTGGGATTTCATACATGATATCCAGCATAACATTTTCGATAATGGATCTTAAGCCACGAGCGCCAGTATTACGCTCAATGGCGCGTTTGGCAATTGCTTTTAAGGCATCCTCTTCAAATTCCAATACAACATTGTCCAATTCCAATAGTTTTTGGTACTGTTTAACAAGTGCATTTTTGGGTTCTGTCAAAATACGGACTAAATCTTCTTCCGTCAATTTATCCAGCGCCGCCATAATTGGCAATCGCCCAATAAACTCCGGAATAAGTCCGAATTTTAGCAAATCCTCAGGAATGATTTGTTGCATCAAGCTCTTGTCGTTCTCATCTTTCGACTGAGTTTTACCAAAACCAATTACTTTTTCACCCAAACGCTCTTTAACGATTGACTCGATCCCATCAAAGGCACCGCCGACAATGAAAAGAATATTGGTCGTATCAAACTGGATAAATTCTTGTTGGGGATGCTTACGTCCGCCTTGTGGTGGAACATTTGCAACTGTACCTTCAAGAATTTTTAGAAGTGCTTGTTGAACCCCTTCTCCACTTACATCGCGTGTAATAGATACATTCTCGCTCTTACGAGCAATTTTATCGATTTCATCGACGTAGATAATACCACGTTGCGCGCGTTCCAAGTCATAATCCGCTGCTTGTAAAAGCTTCAGTAGAATATTTTCAACGTCTTCTCCAACATAACCAGCTTCTGTTAAACTTGTCGCGTCCGCAATAGCAAAAGGCACATCAAGAATTCGTGCTAATGTTTGACCCAAGAAAGTTTTTCCTGATCCTGTAGGACCAATTAAACAGATATTACTTTTTTGTAGTTCAATATCATCATCATTTTGTGCATCCATTTGACCAATACGTTTGTAATGGTTGTATACCGCAACAGAAAGAGTTTTCTTTGCTTTATCTTGTCCTATTACATAATCACTCAAAATTTTACGGATTTCTTGTGGCTTCGGAACATCACCAAAATCTACTGTTTCCCCACTGTAAATCTCTTCATCAATTATTTCTTTACACAAATCAATACATTCATTACAAATATACACATCTGGTCCAGCAATAATTTTTTTTACTTGATCAGAAGATTTTCCACAAAAGGAACAGTGAATGCTTGTACCATCATCTCGGAACATAGGCATTTTCCTTTCTTTACATAAATTTCAAAAATCGACTGGCTGTTAGTCCTTTTTTATAACGCATATAATCTTAACATATTTTGACCAAATCACAACAGTTAAGCTCATACTTAAACAAAAGGGGCAACTGCTGAATGCAATGCCCCTTTCCTTAACATTATTGATGTAATGAATTAAGCTTCAACAGCTGAATCAGTGATTAGAGCCATAGCTTTCTTCATTTGGATGTCGTTGGTAACCATTTCTTGGCTAACTAGACCGCGAACGCGCTCAACATCCATGTTGTATTGTCCTGCAAGTGTTGCAATTTCTTCATTGATTTCTTCTTCAGAAACTTCAATGTTTTCTTCTTTGATGATTTGCTCAAGAACAAGTGTCGTTTTTGTACGGATATCCGCATCAACTTCCATTTGTTTGTGCAAGTCTTGTTCTGTTGTACCAGTAATTTGGTAGTACAATTCAGGATTAATCCCTTGACGTTGCATATCATTCAAGAATAGATCCATTTGACGGTGAACTTCGTCATGAACCATTACGTGCGGCAATTCAACAACTTCTGCATTTTCAACTGCTTGACGGATAGCTGCATCTTGTACAATTTCGTCAGCGGCAGCTGTTTTGCTGTCTTCAAGTTCTTTACGGATTTTAGCTTTCAATTCGTCCAAAGTTTCAACATCTTCTTCTAAATCTTTAGCAAATTCGTCATCTAGAGCTGGCAATTCTTTTGTTTTAACTTCGTGAACAACAACTTTGAAAGTTGCTTCTTTACCAGCTAAATCAGCAGCTTGGTATTCTTCAGGGAATGTAACAACAACATCTTTTTCGTCCCCTGCTTTAGTTCCAACCAATTGCTCTTCAAAGCCTGGAATGAATGAGTTTGATCCCAATTCCAAAGAATGGTTTTGGTCTTTTCCGCCTTCAAAAGCTTCTTCTCCCAAGAACCCTTCATAGTCAATTACTACTGTATCACCTTCAGCAGCAGCATCTTCTTTAATAACTAATTCTGCATGACGTTCTTGGCGTTGTTTCAATGCATCCTCAACGTCAGCATCTGTTACTTCGCGGTCTTGTTTTTCAACAGTCAAGTTTTTGTATTCACCCAATTTAACTTCAGGTTTAACTGTTACATCAGCAGTCAATACCCAAGGTTGACCTTTTTCCATGCTCTTGATGTCAATGTTTGGTTGAGAAACAGGGTTAATTCCTGCTTCTTTAACAGCAGCATCATAAGCTGTAGGCAATGCTTGGTTCAATGCATCTTCATACAATGATGCTTCGCCGTAAGTTTTGTTAAAGATATGACGCGGAACTTTTCCTTTTCTGAATCCAGGAGCGGTAATGTTTTTTCTAACTTTCTTAAAAACTTTATCCATCTCAGCTTGCATTGTTGCTTCAGGTATTTCGAATGTTAAGACACCTTCGTTAGTGCCCGTTTTTTCCCAATTTACAGTCATTATCTTTCCTCCAAAAATGTATCATTTTCGCAATAGTTATACCATTGCATACCCATTTAGTTTACACTAGAAGTATTGCAAAGTAAACAAAAACCGCCAGTTCTACAAGCAACAAACTTGAAAAAATCTCTAAGGGTGATAAAATCTTACAGATGTGATGAGTATGATGAGCATTATTTTTAGTGATTTTATTATAAACTTAAAACTAATTCCATGTTTTTTTCAAATATAATTGCTAAAATTTATCAAAGGGAGTGATAACAAGATGATGAATTACCCAAACGGAAAAGTCTATCGCGCCCCTATGCGAAAAAATGTAGAAAAACGTCCAAAAACATCCGTCAGTCACGCAAAGCGTGGAATGGCATTGGAGGAGCAAATTTCAGAATCAAATCAATATTACCTGCAAAAAGGAATAGCAGTTATTCACAAAAAACCTACCCCCATCCAGGTGGTTAAAGTGGATTATCCAAAACGAAGCGCTGCTGTCATTAAAGAGGCTTATTATCGACACTCATCCACAACTGACTTTAACGGCATTTATCAAGGAAAATACCTTGATTTTGAAGCGAAAGAAACACAAAACAAACAATCTTTTCCATTAAAAAATTTCCATGAACATCAAATCAACCATATGGAACAATGTCGCCAGTTAGGAGGCATAACATTTGTTTTAATACGTTTTTCCGTTCTCGATAGAGTCTTCCTTTTAGAAAGTTCCCACCTTTCCCTTTTCTGGGAAAATCAAAAGCAAGCTGACAAACGTAAGTCCATTCCCCTTACCTACATTGAGGAGCATGGCTATGAGATAACGTACGGGTTTCGCCCTACTCTAGATTATCTTAAAGTAATAGATATTATCATCAATGAACAAAATATATAAGAGGTGAAGGTTATGCCGAATCAGTCACAATCAAGGCAACAGAGAAAAAAAGTAACAAACAAAAGCAAAAGTAGTAAAGGAAAGAAAAAGAAAACTGATCTATGGAAAAAAGTAATCATTGCAATTTTAATCATTGGATTTACAGGTCTATTAGCTGGTGGTGGCCTCTTTGCATATTACGCCAGCAACGCACCGGAAGTTAACCGCGAAGCATTGGTGGATGCTGTTCCATCAAAATTATTAGATATTAACGACGAAGTAGCGATGGAAGTTGGAGCCGGCGCACAAAACCGTGAGCTCGCTGGAACAGAAGAAATCCCTGAATTGCTTCAACAAGCTGTTGTTTCAATTGAAGATCAACGTTTCTATGACCATATTGGCGTGGATCCCATCCGCATCCTTGGAGCAGTTGTAGCAAACTTCCGTGATGGTGGTATTTCTCAAGGTGGGAGTACAATCACCCAACAGTTAATTAAGTTGTCTTTCTTCTCCACTTCTGAAGAAGATCAAACACTAGAAAGAAAAGCACAAGAAGCATGGATGGCTCTGAAATTAGAACGTGAAATTTCCAAAGATGAAATTTTAGCACTCTATATCAATAAAGTTTATATGGGAAACAATGTATATGGAATGGCAACTGCTGCAGAATACTACTATGGCAAAGAATTAGCAGATTTAACCTTGTCCGAAGCAGCTACTTTAGCCGGTATGCCGCAAGCCCCTTCTTATTACGATCCATATTTGAACCCAGCCGAAACAGAAGAACGTCGAAATATCGTATTGATGATGATGGTCGACCACGGCGCCATTTCCGAAGAACAGCGTGCCGAAGCAACAGCAGTACCTGTAACCGAAAACTTAGTCGATCATTCCAACGATGTTGATAATTCACTCGTTATGGATTCTTACTTACAACTTGTCATGGAAGAAGTTTATGAAAAAACTGGTCTTGAAGTCGAAATGGGTGGATTGACCATCGAAACTAATTTAGACATGGATGCCCAACAACATTTGTACGATATCGTTAACTCTGAAGATTATATCCTTTTCCCGGATGACGAAGTACAAACCGCTGTTACACTTGTTGATGTAGATACGGGTGCGTTGAATGCCGTGGTCGGAAACAGAAAAAAAACTAATTTACTTGCGATAAACTATGCGGATCAAAATACGCGTAGTGTCGCCTCTACAATCAAACCATTGATCGATTATGCGCCTGCGATTGAGTATAATTCATTGTCAACGGGTTCTTTAATCGTCGATGAAGAAATGAACTACCCTGATGGCACCCCCATCAGGAACTATGATCTGCTTTATCGTGGCGATTTAACCATTCGCGAAGCTTTAGTGGATTCTCGAAATGTACCGGCGGTTAAACTTTTAACTGATGTTGTTGGCATTGACAATGCAGCTGCCTTCTTGAGTAAGCTGGGAATAGACAGCGTCCAAAAAGACGGTGGCGACGAAATATACCCTTCTAATGCCCTTCAAGGATCTATTTCTAACATCCAAATGGCAGCAGCCTATGCTGCTTTTGCAAATGGCGGAACTTATTACAAACCCTATACTGTTCAATCCGTTACAGACTCTAAAGGGAATGTATATGAATTTAAACCTGACGGAACAGTAGCCATGAAAGACTCTACAGCCTATATGATGACTGACATGATGAAAGACGTTGTCACCGTATCTGCTCCTAACGCACTGGTTCCAGGTGTTCCTGTTGCTGGGAAAACGGGTACTGAAGAATTTTCCGATTCAGATTTAGCGCTTGTAGAAGCAACCCATGAAATGAATGTGGCTAAAGATTCCTGGTTCGTCGGTTACTCACCTAATTATTCGGTTGCCGTGTGGATGGGATATGAAGAAATATTACCAGGGAATTATCTGGAATTTCAAACGCGTGAAATTACACGTTACATCTTCCAAGAGTTAATGAGTTATGTTTCGCAAGACATTGATAACCCAGATTGGGTCAAACCCGATTCGGTAGTGGAAGCAACAATGGAAAAGTTCAGCAATCCAGTCGCTAAGCCTGGTCCGAATACGCCAAGCAATATGCAGATTAACGAATTATTTGTCAAAGGGACCGAACCTACTGCAATTTCACGTAAATACGGTGAAGAACTGAAAGCTCCAACAGGTTTGAAAGCATCCTATAACAAAGATACAAACAAATTAACAATTTCCTGGGATGCATATAAATTAGCAAGTGGCGACAATCGCACACCGCAGTTTGATGTTACCGTTGGTTCAAATTCCCAACCCACAACTGCCACGCAGTTAGTGGTTGATAATCCTGCAAAAGGAAATATCCAAATTTCAATACGTGCCAAACTGGGATCTGCTACTTCACCGCCTGCTTCTATCCAAATAACGATAGAAGAACCGAAAGAACCGGAAAAAGAAGAAAGTAGCGAACCGGAAAGCTCCTCTTCTAGTTCAGAAAGCAGTGAAGAAGTTTCAAGTTCCTCGAGCGAGGAACAATCCTCGAGTGAGTCAAGCGAGACTGAGGCGGTAACTCCATCTCAAGAAAGCAAACCAGAAGAGTCGAGTGAAGCTCCTCAAACGGAATCAGAAGAGTCAGAAAACACTGATAATAACGAATAAAATACGCTCCTGTTCAAGCTCTTAGCTTGAACAGGAGCGTATTTTTTATTCTGAAGAATCCAACCAGTTGAAAAGCGGAACGTGCTCAGTTGGTTCATTACTTTCCGTTTTATCCCCCTGATTTTGAAATTGAGAATAGCGTTTTGTTTCTTCTTTCGCTTGATTCGAAGTTCGAATGTTTTTCTTTTCCCAAGACATCAATATCCGATCAATATAGCGCAGACTGTATTTTTGGTTTAGAACCGCTTCTCGTAAGCCCTCTAAAATAAGCTCTTTAGAATACCGGTCTCTATCCAGCCAATCTCCCACCGTTTGAATTTCAATTGGTGTCAGCAGTCTCCCAAACTCTTGTTGGAAAATTTCAAGTAAATCAATGTCATTGGAGGACGTTTGATTGCTAACCTGTTTCTTATCCAAAAACATTGCTAATTTTTTATAGAGAGGCATTAAGGAATAGCGATCTGAGTCTTTTCCCGCCCCATCTTTTTCGGTTTGAATAATAACAATTTTCCTTTGAATTAAGTCATGTAAGATGGCAAAAACTTTTGATTCCGTTAACCCCATTCGTTCGGAGATATTTGCCATATTGGGGAAATAGTGTTTCTGATCTAAATAGCTCTTCAATTGAATGACGAATATGAGTTCCTCACTACTAAGTCCCAAAGCTTGATAATGCTCTAAAAGACCATTTTCAATGACCGTTTGCCCTTGGTTTAACCAATTTTCCAATAAATCACTCATTTCTTCATACTCCTATTAAAAAGAGAGCAATACAGATAAACTGTTGCTCCCTCATTATTGTATTAATTATGGGTAAAGACGGTTTAACAAACGTGGGAAAGCACTTGCTTCACGAATATGTTCTGTTCCCGTAATCCATGTAACAGCTCTTTCCAAGCCTAAACCAAAACCGGAATGTGGAACGGAACCATATTTACGCAAATCTAAATACCAACCGTAATCTTCGAGAGATAGACCAAATTTTTCGATTTGTTGACTTAGTTTGTCGTAATCAACTTCACGTTCACTACCACCAATAATTTCTCCGTATCCTTCTGGAGCAATCAAATCCGCACACAAAACAACATCATCACGATCAGGATGCTCTTTCATATAGAACGGCTTAATCGCTTTAGGATAATTCAAGATAAATACCGGCCCTTCAGATTGTTGCGCAATGAAGGTTTCGTGAGGCGAACCGAAGTCGTCTCCCCATGTAATGTCTTCAAAACCATTCTTCTGCAACAATTCAATTGCATCATCATAAGAAATGCGTTCGTATGGCAATTGTGTATACTTTTTAAGTAATTCTTTGTCGCGTTCCAATACATCCAAATAATAATCACAATTATCTAAAACGGATTGTACTAAATAAGCCACATATTGTTCTTGCACTTCCAGACTTTCATCTTGATGCATGAATGCCATTTCTGGCTCCATCATCCAAAATTCAATCAAGTGACGACGTGTTTTAGATTTTTCGGCACGGAAAGTTGGCCCAAACGAGAAAACTTTACCGAATGCCATTGCTGCTGCTTCCAAATACAATTGACCTGATTGAGACAAGAAAGCTTCTTGATCAAAATATTTTGTATGGAATAATTCTGTCGTCCCTTCCGGCGCGCTACCTGTTAACACAGGTGGATCAACTTTAATAAATCCTTCTTTGTTGAAGAATTCATATGTAGCACGAATAATTTCGTTACGAATTTTGAGAATAGCGTGTTGCTTAGACGAACGCAACCACAAATGACGGTGGTCCATCAAGAACTCTGTTCCATGTTCTTTTGGTGTGATTGGATAGTCATGGCTCTCGCCCAAAACTTCAATATCCTTTACTAACAGTTCATAACCAAGTTTTGAACGTGTATCTTCTTGGACAACACCAGTTACCATGATAGAAGATTCTTGTGACAAGCCCTTGGCTATTTCAAAAACTTCTGGTTCAACTTCATTTTTCAGGACAATCCCCTGGAAGTAATAATCGCCATCACGTAATTGCAGGAATGCAATTTTCCCACTGCTGCGTTTGTTTGTAACCCAGGCACCAATTTTTACTTCTTTACCTAAATTTTCCTTTGCTTGTCTCATTGTAATTCTTTCCAAGATCACTAACTCCTTTGTTTATGCATTTGCCTTATTAGTAATAAATTCCTTTATTCTATCTACCGCTTCAGTCAAAGTTTCCTCGTTCAATGTATAACTGATACGAATATAATCTGGGAATCCGAAACCATCCCCACTGATAACAGCCACTTTAGCTTCTTCAATCAAGTCAAGTGCAAAGTCACTGACTGATTCATAACCCGTCATTTCGGCAGCTTCTTTTACATTAGCAAAAACATAAAATGCACCGCGTGGTTTAACCAATTTAAATCCGGGAATAGTCTCAAGCAATGGGTATAGATGATTCAAACGTCGCTCAAATTTCAGACGCATCTCTTCGATAACGTCTTGGGGACCATTTAATGCGGCTAGTGCAGCATATTGGCTGACTGCTGCCGGATTTGCTGAGTGACTCGCAAATTCAGTCATTTTGCTGATAACTGCTTTATTTCCCATCGCATATCCGATTCTCCAACCAGTCATAGCGTATGACTTGGAGACACCATTGATAACGATTGTTTGGTTCTTAATTGCTTCCGAAATAGAAGCCAAGGAACAAGCGTCGTTACCATTGTAGCATAGGTTGTAATAAATCTCGTCAGAAACAAGGATAATGTCATTTTCAACAGCCCAGTTCCCAATACTCTCTAACTCTTCCTTAGAATAGATGGTTCCCGTAGGATTATTAGGAGAATTTAAAATCAAGGCAACGGTTTTATCAGTACGCCTAGCTTCAAGGTCTTGAACGGTCACTTTGAATTCACGTTCCGGGGTTGTGTCAATAATGACATTCATACCACCGGCTAGTTTGACTTGTTCTGTATAACTCACCCAATAAGGTGCTGGAATAAGAACTTCATCACCTGGGTTGAGGATTGTTTGGAATAAGCCGTATAAAGCATCTTTTGCACCTGTTGTAACGATGACTTCATTTGTTTCATAAGTAACGCCGTCATGTTTTTTGTGATAAGCAACGATTGCTTGTCTTAAGGGTAGAATTCCAGAAGTCGCAACATAATGATTTACTTTGTTTTGCTGAATTGCCTCAATTGCTGCATCACGAATATGCTGGGGAGTCTCGAAGTCTGGTTCCCCAACTGTCAAACTAATAATGTCCATCCCTTGTGCTTTGAGATTTTGCACCTTATTGGAAGTTCCTAATGTAGGAGACTCCTCTACTTGGAGCATACGGTCTGAAATTTTCACCATATAACATCACCATCCCTAGATATTCTTAAATTCCTTGATTTTTTCGCCAGATTTTGCCGACAACTGATAGTAACCAAGATTGCCTTTTTCGTCTTTATATGCCACTTCCCAAAATGGTTCATCATCAATAATACCGATTCGTGCTTCCAAAAGACTAGCGGGATTTACTGATGCTTGAACAATAGCTTTTGCTTCATCCGCAGTCACAATCTCTTTGGCATCAAAAATCCACTGTTGTCCACCATCTTGTTTGATTACCACATACACATAATCTTCATTTTCTGTAAAGCCAGCTACTGCAAAATACGTCTCATCAGCACCATTATACCAAAAAAAATCTTCAACCTTTTGCACACCTGCAACTTGCTCGGCAATGGCAGTCGCTTCGCTTTCCGCTTGAACAATTGGTCGTTGGGACTGATAAAAAATAGAATAGGAACCAACAATTAAAACAAACAATAAAACGATTAGCCCCATTACAATATTTCGTTTCAAATACTTAACCCTCTTCCTCTATTGCCAAGCCAATACTATATTCTAATATCATACTCAAAAATCGCTAAAAAAGGAATCACTATTTGATTCTTGCTGGATTTTTTCCTAAAATATTAAATCTTCAAAGTTTTTTTCATGAATGGTTATTCCTTCAGGTAAACTATCCTTAATTTTTTTTGCATACGGACTATATAAGAGACGATTATCAAGACAATACAGAATACCTGAATGCCCTTCTTTTCTGGAAATACGTCCCATTCCTTGAATTAAACGCATAATCATTTTGGGAAGGGATTCTGTCCTGAATGAATTTCCGCCACCAAAATCCCTGTAGTAAGTGTCAATCGCCCTATTTTCCGGTGTTTCTGGTGGATCAAACGGTAAACGTGTCATGACAACGATTTCCACTGGTTGATCCGGGAAATCTACGCCTTCCCAATAGGAACCACTCCCTAATAACACAGCTTGTTCCGCTTCTAAAAAACGTCTATGCACGCGTCGTTGGCTCCCAGAAAAGCCCTGGGCCAGAAACTCGATGCCAGTTTTTCCTCTTTCATCCCTGACTCGCAACTTATTTAATACTTCTTCCAGAACTTGATTTGAATTAAATAATACCAGTATTTTCTTATTCGTTTCTGACACTAACTGAAAGATAAAATTCGTTAGCATATTTGTCCAATCATGGTGTCCCATTTTTGTTACCGCGGGAATATCATTAGGAACGTAAATGTCTAATTTGCTTTTTACATCTTCGTATTTTGAAGTGTAAGAAATCGTTTCTAAATCCTCGATACCAATCTTACGCGAAAAATAGTTTGTCTCATCCGTTAACAGAAGCGTCGCACTGATATATAACATTTTGGAAAAAGTGGCGTTTAGTTCCTTCTGAAGTTTTTCCCCAATATCCCAGTGGTTTTTTTCCAGCCCTATCCTATCTCCGCCAAGACGATTTCCTTTTTTGATAGCGTAATAACCAAAATGATCTTTTTTCATAATTTCCGAGAAGTTATGAATGTGTTCACTCATGGCACCTATAAATATTCTCAGGCGACTGGCAAATTGCCCTTCTCCAGCGTGATGATCCAGTTCCAAATAACGTGCACCAGTTAATCTGAGTTCCTCATAATGGAGGATCAATTTACGAGCATACCGTTTAAACCAATTACTTTCCAAAAATTCACTACTTAAATAGTAACTGTCAGTATTTTTTTGCGTTTCCTTTTCATCCAAAAATTCATTTTCGAATTTTGTTTCGAGCTCCATTATGGTATTTATTAATTGGTCCATTGCGAATTCAAGGTTAATCAATTCATAATGCGGAAAGGCTGTTTTCGCATGTTGTTCCAAGTGCTCACGATAACCTCTGACTACACTAGAAAATTTATACACTTTTCTACGAATGGCCGAGAGCTGAAAAGTCACTTTTTCTTTTTCTTTGTACATTTGGGCAAATCGGTGCGCTTCGTCAACTACCAGACTAATGTCTCCGTTTTCGGACATCCCTTTAATATCTTGCATATGATGACTTAAATAAGCGTGGTTGGTCAGCAAAATACTTGCCTTTCTAGCTTTTTCCTGATGAAAGAAAAAGAAATCGAACTCCCGCCACTTTGAGTCTATTTCGTTCTCCTCAAATTTATAGGACAAAGATTCGATTAAAGAACCTATTTTATGGCTAGAACTTAATTCGGACAAGTTTCCCGTTTCCGTTTCTGTTAGCCATACATAAATACTCATCATTATTAATGCGTCTGTTCCAAATAACTCAAAAATTTTAATTTTTTCTACTTTTTCTAAATTTATTAAGTGGTTACGACTGCTAAGTTGAGAAAATAAAAGAGAAAACGGTAGCATCATTTGTACTTTTTTCATTACAGTCTCTAGCTGTTCTTGCAGTAGTAATGTTGAAGTTGAGATAACCACTTTAGATTCAGGCGAAGCTTGTAAAATAACCGGAAATAGGTATGCCAATGTTTTACCAAAACCCGCCGGTGCTTCAATAGCAAAACTATGTCGATCTGAATCTTGAAAAAATGCTTCGATTTGGTTCATCATGTCCAACTGACCTTCTCTCGTTTTGAAGGCCGTTCCCTCAGTGGCTGTTCTCCACAAATTCCTCGTATCAAAGCTATCCTTCATGCGATGACCGGTTTGTTCAACCAGAATTTCTTTTTTTCGTAATGCTATCCCACTTACTATAATAATATCTTCTGAAAGTGGTACTCTTTGTTCTCTGCTGATTTCCAGACACATTTCAAAAAAATCTTGATTATTCCTCTGAGTCTGATGACTAAGCTGATTTAATTTTTCGAGCGTTACAATGGGCAAGGAGACTGCTCTTTCTTGAAGAAAAATGAATAATTCAGCTGTCGCTCTCGCATCACCTGCAGCGTCATGAACTTTATCATGGGCGAAATTAAATTGATTAGATAAATCGGAAAGGCGATAGCTATCCAGTGTCGGGAATAATATCTTCACAAGTTCTACTGTATCTAACCCGAGAATGTTCAGTTCAGGGAGACCAGCCTCTATGAACGATTTACTTAAAAACCGATAATCAAATTCGATATTATGGGCGACAAAGACACAACCCTCAAGTAAATTGAAAACATAATCAGCAATATCTTCAAAATAAGGTGCATTTTTAACATCCTTGTTTGAAATACCGGTGAGGTTTTCAATCATGCTAGGTATTTTTTTCCCAGGATTGACCTTAAAATCATACTCTTGAATAATAGTATTATTTTGAACGAAGGTCATGCCAATCTGAATGATACGATCGCCATTCTTATAGCTTGATCCCGTTGTTTCCAAGTCGACAACGGCAAAAATCTTATCTTTAAATCCCATTTTGAATATTACCCCGATTCTACATTACATTCCTGTTGCTCTTTTTATTTTACTAGAAAATAGCCCATAATAGTAGTGATTCCCAGAAGATAGTGCCAACAAAAAAGGGTTCTTGGTTATCTGGTGTTGGTGAAGGAAATGCCCTTCGGCCTGCGTGTTTGCTTGTGTACTGCCGTGGGACCGCCCTGAGCCTGTAGTCTCCGGGCTTGCAAGCCTCAAAGGGACCGTAGACGCTGAAGCATCAACGGTCCCTATTTTCGCATTGCATCCTTGACACGGCCACCAGCAACCCCACCGTCCTGCGGGATTTCCGCGAAGAATACCTACCAACACCATAAATAATAAAACCCAAAAAAGACACAATACCCTTGTAGGCACTGTGTCTTTTCAGGTTTATAGATTGGAGTAAATATCGTCTACAGTATGATTGGGATCAACAACGATATATAATTTATCATCTACTACTTTAGAAGTTTGATACTCATTATCATTGCCGTCTGTATCCAACGCTTTGTATGGGAAGTAAATACGATCACTCTGAACAATTGTATCTGATTTTGGATGATCTTCATCAAGATACAAGATATCCATCATTTCAATGTCTTGATATTTTGCAACACGGTCAAACATTCCTGTTTCAATACCGCCTAAGTTGATATCATCAGACTTGACGTGATCAGCTTCTTGAAGGACCTCGATACGCAACGACTCACAAGGGTGGATTTCTTGGAACTCACTGTTGCCAATACGACCATAACTTGTTGAAACCTGTTTTATCCATAAATCCCCGATATGTTCCCGGTTTATTGTCCAGGTTTCGCCATTTCGGAAAATTAATTTTAAATGTGCCATTACTTTTTTCATGTTATCACTCCTATTTCAAATCTTGTGAATATTTTATCATACAACACATACAAAAGGAAAGGGAAAACAAAAAAATATTAATTTCGCAACATTGAAAAGGTTTTCTAAAGCCTTGGTTAACTTGTAATTTTTTTCATAAACTTTTCAGAATCGACTACCGCTCTCGTGTGTTCCCCGATTGCTATTATTTCTTCGCCATCTCTAGCGACGACTGAGAACGAATACTTACTTCCACTTAATTCTTTAATCCGCGTTTCAACGATAATTGTTGCGCCGATTTTTGATGGTGCACTATGTTTCATACTGATAAATGTCCCGACCGTGGTTTGCCCGTTCTCCACTAAACCAGCCATCATTTCTTTACAACAATTTTCCATAAAAGCAATAAGACTTGGAGATGAAAGAACTGTCAAGTCTCCCGAACCCATTTTTTCAGCGGTATCATTTTCAGTTACTGTATATGATTTTGTATGGACTTCATCCAAATAAATAAATCTCCTTTTTTCGATAAAAGTTTTGATGATTTCTTTATCATTCTCAAGGCGTTGCGAGAGGATTCTATTTTTTACATCTGAAAGAATCGTCCCCAAATAAGGGCCCCCTCTCTTAGAACCAAGTAATGCCATCACTTCTTTACCATTTATAGACATATCCTGGATGGAGTGAATCGGCATTGTTTTGTCTAGAGCGAGTAAGCGATTCACATCATTAGTCAGCCCAAAACCAGTAATTAATTCTTCCACTTCAAGGGCTATTGCGATCCCGGTCTCAAACAAGAGATGGAAATCCCAGAATTCATTCAACCTCGATTTCAAGGCATGATATGCTTTTCGAATTTGATTAATTTCCTTATTGGAGAGTTTCCATCCCCGTAGGAATTCATCAACTTCCTCTTTTTCTACATCTAAAAAGTAAAGTAAAGTGGTCCAAGCTGCTAAAGATGTTTTGAACTGCAAAGGAAACAAGGCCAAATCAATCAGTTCGTCTTGTTTGTTTTGCAGACCTGGACACATATGGTACAGTCGTGTTTCAACGAAAAACTTAATGCCACCTTTGCGGTTTCGCCCCAACAACAACTTGGTCCATTCTTCGCGAACACGCTCAATCGCTATTTTGGATAATAGGGGATGATAATCGACGACTGCAGCCTTTGTTTCAGGCTCGATGTTGAAACCGAGTTGACTCATAAAACGTGCAGCACGCATCATCCGTAAGGCATCCTCTCTAAAACGTTCGATAGGGTTGCCAACAGCTCTAATTAATTTGACGTCAATATCTTTTTGCCCATCAAAAGGATCCTTGATTTGTCCCATCCGATTCAACGCAATTGCATTTATTGTAAAGTCGCGACGCTTCAAGTCTTCCTCAAGGCTTCGAACATAATCAACCTTTTCAGGCCGGCGGAATTTTTCATATTTCGACTCGGTTCTGAAGGTGGTTATTTCATAGGTCTCTTTATCATAAAGGACCATGACTGTCCCGTGTTTGATTCCCACATCAAAAGTTATCGGAAAAATGCGCTGGATTTCATCAGGTGTCGCGCTACTGGCGATATCCACATCCGAAATAGGAAGATGCAGCAGCGTGTCCCTGACACCCCCGCCTACAAAATAAGCTTCGAAACCAGCTTCCTCAATCTTTTCAATGATAGGAATTGCTTTATTAAATTCTGGTATTTGCTTTACATTAATCATTTTAATCCAATCCATTACCAATAGGATGGTAATTCAAATCATATTTTTTTCGTCGATTTCTCTCAGTTCTTCAGTATATTTTTTGAATTTATCTTCATCTTGATCTACAAGAGCCTGGTCGATTAGTATTAGCAAGTGACGCTTACGTTCTTGCCACGCTAAACGAACCAATGAAACTTCTACTGCTTGTTGTGTTTCTTTTGTTATGCTAACTTCATCCGTTTCATTAGGATTATTTTCCAGGATGCCATAGGCACTTAAAGTTTGATAAGCTCCTTCAAAAAATAATTCCAAATAAAAGTCTTCTTTCCAATTCAACCGTAAATCATGAAATGCTTGCTCTGGATCCTCGAAACGTTTGCCTTCTTTAAAATAAACAAACGGTTCCTCTTCACTTTCAATGGTTGAAAGACCCATTCCACGGTTAGTCAGTGCAATATTTTCAACAAAATGCACATTTTTTAGCAGGAGCTCATGGTTGAGCAAGTAATTCAAAATCCATAAAGATTCTCTTCTTTTCAATTGGTAATTTTGAATGAACCAAGTTAAAAATTTTTTCTTGTCTTCTAGTGAAGGCCGAATCATGTTCCCACCCCCTAAACAATTTCAACTATGATAAGTGATTTAACATCATATCCAAAAAGTATGGATGATTTGGTTCAATGGTTAATGCATGTCTTACTACTGTTGCTAATTTCTCCAAATTACCTTCTTCTTGTAGGTAAGTACTGTAGTCTTCCAAGAAATCTAAGTTATCATCGAAATAGCGATGTGCTTTTTCGAAATAAGCACTCGCAACATCGTAATCCTCCAACTTATCATGAGCAAGTGCCAACTTCCATTGGAAATGTGGTTGATTTGCGTTGTCTGGATTAGACTCCAGATACGTCACCACATCTTCATAGCGTTCATCATCCAAAGCGAGATCTACTTTTAGCAGGATAGCCTCAATGAACTCTGGTTCTAGTTCAATAGCTTTATCCAGCAATTTTTCTGCTTCTTCCGTTCTTTTTTGTTTGCGCTGCAGATTCGCTGCGGCTAAATAAAATTCCGCTTGGAAAGGATTCTCCTCAATGCCTTTCAACATGGCTTCTAAAGCTTCTGGTAAACGTTGATCAGCTTCCAATGCTTGGGCAAGATAGAGGTACACACTCAAATAATCAGGATCTTTTTCTAGCAATTCCTCAAAAATTTGTATCGAGCGTCCATAAGCCTTCATTTGAAGATAGCCGAATCCTAATTGAAACAGGCTATCTGAAGAATGTTCCTCAGAGTGAAGTTGTTCCAAATACTGGATGCCTTCTTCAAATTGCCCAATAGCATGATGGCACTCCGCCAATTGCATTAATATATTATCTTCCCAAGGCATTTCATCATTTAATTCCAATAGTTCTTCATATAATGGAATTGCTTTTTTAAAACTACCGATAGAATAAAATAATTTAGCTAAGGCATACTTCAAGACCGGTTCATCCGGTAATATTTTTATTGCTTCCAATATTTTTTGTTCGCTAACCTCGTAAAGGCCTAGACTTTGATAAGCATCCGCCAAAACCAGTAAAACGTTTGGATAGAGTTCGCTGGATTCATCAAATTGTAATAAGATATCAATTCCATCGGATACTTGATCGTTATCAATTGCTAACTCAGCCAAATATAAATCCCACTCTTCAAATTGCGGCGCCAATTGCTTTAATAATCGATACGTCCTGGTTGCTTCATCCACAAACCCAGCATGGTGTAACTCTTCTGCAAAGTCAGCAAGACCATCTATATCACTTTCTTGAATCGATTGCTCAAGAGACTCGTTGAAATAAACCTGAGCTATTTCAACCTCATTTTCCCTAATTGCTTCAAACATTTTTTCTGCTTTACTATTCACTTGCTACCACCTACTTATTATATCTGTCTTCATTTTAACATAATCTTATAATCCTGGCTCTTTATATTCTTTTAAGTTGCAATTTTAAACAAAAAAACCGCAGACAGGAGTCTACGGTTCTTTTATTATTAGTTCTTAACTGCATCTTTCAATGCTTTACCTGGTTTGAAGGCTGGAACTTTACTTGCTTCGATTTGGATTTCTTCCCCAGTTTGAGGGTTACGTCCTTTACGAGCAGCGCGCTCACGAACTTCAAAGTTACCAAATCCGATAACTTGAACTTTTTCACCGCTTGCTAAAGTTTCTTGAATCACTTCAAACAATGCATCTACAGTAGCTGTAACTTCCTTTTTTGTAAGGTTTGTTTTTCCAGCAACTTTTTCGATCAATTCTGCTTTATTTGCCATATTGTCTTTTCACCTCCTGCCAAAAAAAGAAGATTCCATGTTCTTACTTCATAACAACATGTTAACTACTTTTGAGTGGTCCAAAAATAGTGAAGTGAAATACCATGTTTGTTAGGTGATTTCTTATAAAGAATATCATAGAAAACCTATCACTGCAACGATTATCGGCCTTTTTCCTCGATTTTGACTGCTTTATTTTTTCTGGCGGGCAATCACTCGGAATGGTGTTCCTTCAAATTCAAAGTTTTTCCGAATTTGGTTCTCGATATAACGTTCGTAAGAAAAATGCAACAATTCAGGTTCGTTCACAAACAGAACAAAAGTAGGTGGTTTCACTGCTACTTGAGTCGCATAGTAAATCTTTAATCTTCTACCTTTGTCGGTAGGTGTAGGATTGCGTGCGATAGAATCCATTAGAACATCATTCAATAATGACGAAGAAATACGACGTGTTTGTGACTCATTGATTGCCTTGATTTTCTCAGGAATTTGCACAAGACGTTGTTTCGTTATAGCTGAAACATATAATATCGGAGCATAAGATAGATATTGGAATTCGTCCCTGATTTCTGTTTCGAATTCTTTCATTGTGTGGTTATCTTTTTCGATTTTATCCCACTTGTTAACAATAATTATGATTCCTTTGCCTGCTTCATGCGCGTAGCCAGCAACTTTCTTGTCTTGCTCCTGGATACCTTCTTCCGCATTCAAAACCATCAAAACGACATCCGAACGATCAATCGCTCGCAATGAACGCATCACGCTGAATTTTTCTGTGCTCTCGCTGATTTTACCTTTTTTACGAATTCCAGCAGTATCAATCATCCGGAAGCGTGTCCCTTCATCATCCACAAAAGAAGTATCTATGGCATCACGGGTTGTTCCGGCAATATCAGATACAATAACACGCTCTTCTCCTAAAATGGCATTGACCAATGAGGATTTACCAACATTAGGACGACCAATCAAGCAAAAGTTAATAACATCTTCTTCTGCTGCTAATTCTTCATCAGAAGGAAATTCGGCAATGACCGCATCCAACATATCCCCTAAGCCAAGACCATGACTACCTGAAATAGGATATGGTTCTCCAAGTCCTAAACTATAAAATTCAAAAACTTCTGCCCGCATTTCCGGATTATCCGCTTTGTTAACTGCTAAAATAACAGGTTTTCCGGATCGATACAAAATCCGAGCCACGTTTTCATCAGCATCTGTAATCCCTTCTCTTACACTTGTAATAAACAGGATAACGTCCGCTTCTTCCATGGCTACTTGTGCTTGCAGTTTAATTTGGGACATAAAAGGTTCATCTTTTATATCGATACCGCCTGTATCAATAATGTCAAACTTTCTTCCCATCCACTCACCTTGGGCATAAATGCGGTCACGCGTAACTCCGGGAATATCTTCGACGATGGAAATCCGCTCTCCCGCCAATCGATTAAAAATGGTTGATTTTCCGACATTAGGTTTCCCTACGATTGCTAAAACAGGATTTGGCATTTTCATCACTCCCTAAAAATTTAATTATATTCATCAAAAAGGACAGAGACAAAAGTCCCCGCCCCTTTTGTAATATCATATGGTTATTCGTTATCTTGCAAATCTTTTAATTGATCACCTAGTACATCCCCAAGCGTGAAACCTGAATCGTCTTCGCTATCTGTTTGGTATGTTTCAGTGTATTCTTCTTCAGGAACATCTGTCCCTTTGTCTTGTAAAGCTTTAATACTTAGGGATAAACGATGTTCTTCCGGTTTTACATCCAAGACTTTCACTTCAATTTCTTGACCTTCTTGCAATACTTCATGTGGAGTTGCAATATGTTGGTGAGAAATTTGAGAAATGTGTACAAGTCCTTCAACGCCTGGGAAAACTTCCACGAAAGCACCAAAACTAGTCAAACGTTTTACTGTACCTGTATGAACAGAATCGATTGGAGCTTTTTCCGCAACTGTTTCCCATGGTCCAGGAAGCGTATCTTTGATACTCAAGGAAACTCTTCCTTTTTCTTTGTCTACTGAAAGGATTTTTACATTAACTTTTTGACCAATTTCTAAAACGTCTCCTGGTGTACTTACATGTTCATGAGCAATTTGGGAAATATGAACCAAACCGTCCACGCCACCTAAATCGACGAATGCACCAAAATTCGTCAAACGAGCAACCGTTCCTTCAACTGTATCTCCTTCAACCAATGTTTCCATACGTTCTTCACTCATAGCCTCTTTTTCAGCCATTGCAACAGCTTTATGAGACAGAATCAAACGATTTTCACTTGGCTCAAGTTCCACGATCTTAAATTTCAAAGTTTTTCCTTTGTAGTCAGAGAAATCTTCAACAAAGTACTCTTCTACCATGGATGCTGGTACGAATCCGCGTACACCTACGTCTACTACAAGACCGCCTTTAACAACATCTTTAACTGGCGCTTCAATGTATTCATTATTTTCAAATTTTTGTTGGATATCTTTCCAGACTTTCTTAGCATCAATACGACGTTTTGAAAGTAGGAAACTTCCATTTTCTTTATCTTTAATTTGTTTAATAACGACTACCTCAACAACGTCTCCGACGTTCAAGATTTCCGTTACTTCATCGAAAGGTTTAGCAGATAACTCTTTGTAAGGAATAACTCCTTCAACTCCGCGTCCCTTAATACCAACGATGGCTTGGTTGTCTTCAATCGCTAGAACTTCGGCTTGAACTGTATCGCCCACTTCTAGTGGTGGATATGCATTTAACATATCATCCATTGTCATTTCACCATTTTCTTGTGATGATTCAACCTCTTCGTTCAATTCTGGATTTTCATTGTATTCTGACATCTGACTTTTCCTCCCCGGTATCTAAATTACTGGTAGTAGTAGATGATTACTTACTAAATCATCTTGAACTCCCACTTGTAAACGTATAACCATATACTACCATTTTAACATTTACTTCATATAACGTCCAGTAATCTTGATTTTTCAAAAGTTTAGCTGTCTAATTTTTATCTTTTTCAACCATTTCCAGGACGGTTTCAACAACTTCATCAATTGACAATTTCGTAGAATCCAGCTCCACTGCATCTTCTGCTTTTCTTAAAGGCGATGCTTCACGGTTCATATCATAATGATCACGGGCTTTCATATCTTCCGTTAACTTTTCCAGTGAGACATCCATGCCTTTTTCGATGGATTCGCGATAACGTCTCAAAGCGCGTTCTTCCGCTGAGGCCACTAGGTAAATTTTTAAGTCAGCATTTGGTAAAACAACTGTCCCGATGTCACGGCCGTCCATCACAATACCGCCGTCCTGAGCGATTTTTTGTTGTCTTGCAACCATTTCAGCACGAACTTTTTCATGTGAGGAAACAAGGCTGACATTTTGCGTGACATCCAAAGAACGTATTGCCTCAGTCACGTCCTCTCCGTTCAGAAATACCTTTTGCTCCCCTTTACTTTGATCAAAACTGATTTGGGTTTCATTCAGAAGATCCAAAAGAGAAGACTCATTTTCAAGGTTAAGCTTACCCCTTATTCCAGCAAGCGTCAAAACGCGATACATGGCACCCGTATCAAGGTAAATGAGACCTAACCGTGCTGCAATTTTTTTCGCAATTGTACTTTTCCCAGCTGAAGCTGGTCCATCTATGGCTATATTATAGTGTTCCAAGTAATATCCTCCCGAATAAATAGAGCAAGGTCTGCGATTAACGCAGACCTTGAAGCTCCGTTTCTATACTATCTACTTAACTTTTAAGACCGAGCCAACCTCAATGCTATCAGCATAAATACCATTAATGGATTTCAAAACATCCAAATCCATGCCATGATTTAAAGCAATACGGTATAAATTATCACCAGTCTGGACAACGTATGTATTTGTATATTCTTCATCTGGTTGCGGTACGGACTCCGGTTCTTCTATACTTTCATCCGGTTTTGATTCTACTGATTCCTCAGAAGAGCTGCTAGATTCATCTTCTTCAGACTGCGTTGATTCGCTGCTTGAACTCTCAGCTGATTTTTCTTCACTACTTTCCACTTCGGAACTTTCGATTTCGCTACTGGTTTCTTCAGACTCAGAATCACTTTTTTGTTTATTTACCATTACCTGTTCAGGCGTTTGGGGATCTGGGGTAGTCCGCGTTCTTTCACTCCAATAATATGTTGCAAATGGAATAATGAGCAAGGCTAGAAAAAGAAACAAGAGCACTTTATATAATGGCGCTACTTCTTGATTTTTAGATTTCCGAGCTGAGCGGGAATATTTTCTGTTGTTGAAGTTTTCGTCTTCGCCAAATCGGCGTGACCATGGCTCTTCGTGATTGTTTTTCGTACTCATCTAACTTTTCCTCCTAAAGATTCATCGCATTTATTGTAGCATATTTTCTTTGCGAAAAAAGGACTTTTCAAAAAAGAAAAAGCCCTTTTATAATTTCTTTCCAATTATTCATATTTTCTCGTTCCGGTCCCTGTATTACTTTTGATGCTTCCATTTCATTTAGCAAGACAGCCGCGTCTTTTTGGCAGACTGAACAACACCATTCCGGCTTCTCATTTTCAGTTTGTTTAAAATAATTTGAAATTGTATCACGTTTACACTCTGGAGTGGTTATTAAATGACCCATTGCTGTAAACTTTGCTACCCTATCTTGAATTCTGTTTTCAACGAGCTGCATTGCCTCATTGGACCTTAGCTTATGAAAAGCGATGATTTTTACCATTGCTAAATCTGAATCCGATAACCCCATTTTCAGGATTTCTTCATTGTTGGATTTAGCTTTTAGAAATTGTTCCGTTAGTTTGGTTTCTCGAATAATTTTATATTTAAAAATAGCGTCTGATTTCGAGTAAAGTAAAGTGGCAATACTCTGCTTTCCGTCTCTTCCTGCTCGACCTATTTCCTGTAAGTACTCTTCTACTGAATTGGGCATGTGGTAGTGAATAACAAAGCGGATATTTTCTTTATTAATCCCCATGCCAAATGCTGATGTGGCACAGATAACATCTAATTCGCCATTTAAAAATTGTCTCTGAACAATCTGGCGATCCTCTGTAGTACGATCTGCATGATAAGTATCAATTCGTAAATGCGTTCTTTGTTTTAACAATTGACACACTTCTTCAGCACGTGGTTTACTGCTGAAATAAATCACACCAGAAGGTACGTACTCGGACATCATTTCGAGTAATTTATCATCTTTTTCTTGTCTGTTGACTTCCAATATTTGGTAATAGATATTATCTCTATTTGGACTTGAAAGGTGGATGTCCGTATTTTCACTTTCTAGATGTAGCGCTTTGAGTATTTCATTCCTTACCATTTCTGGAGCAGTCGCTGTCAAGGCGAGAGTCAATGGGTTACCAAGCTTATTTCGTACTTCACCCAGAAAGAGGTAATCGGGCCTAAAATCTAACCCCCACTGTGAAATACAATGGGCTTCATCCACTACAAATAAAGCAATTTTCATATTCATGAATTTTTGCAACAACCATTTTGATTGTAGCATTTCAGGTGAAACAAAAAGAAATTTGTAGGTATCGATTCTACTTTCTACTAGGCGCCTTTCGGTCTGTGAAAGCATGCTGTTTAAAGCAGCCGCTCTTTTTTCACCGGCTTGATTCAATTGCATGACTTGATTGTCCATTAACGAGAGCAGTGGTGAAACAATAATAACCAAACCTTCTATGGAATAACCACAGTACTGATAAATAAGTGATTTCCCTGTTCCGGTTGGTAAAACCGATAAAGTGTGTTGGCCATTCAAAATACTTTGAATTGATTCCATTTGACCAGGTCGGAATGCATCATAAGCAAACCATTTTTTTAATTGATTCAAAAGATACTCATTTTCTTTCATGAGACGTTTCTCCTTTCACTTGCATGAGACGACTTTGAAAAAAAGGTATCCCCGGAAATTTTTCTTGCACATCATTATAATCAATTGCTTTTCCTGCGGTCACTTGGTTATTGACATAATCAATTTGCGAGGCGTCGAGGAACCTTTCAAAGGGAAACGCCTCGTAGAGAATTGCCATTTCAGTCAGGTGATCGTTGATAGTACTTCGTTTCAAAAATCTTTTTTCTGCGATTTGCTCAATCGCAAATCCTGCTTTCCATAATTGATAGGTTTCCTTAGCGCTTTCAGAGCATAGGCCGCCATCTCGTGTTAATTCCTTCAGCAGCGAGGCCAGTAAGGGATAGCCTGAATTACTCATTTCAATTGTCTCAATCAACTGAATCCAATCTTGTTGTAATTGTACGTATACTCCCGTTTCATCAAGGTTATATTTACTACCTATTTGATTATTGGTTAGCTTTGTTTTATGATAACCTTCAAACTGTTCCACGAACATTTCTGGTTTTGATATCTTTGCGTTAACAATTAAATCCATCCATTCTTGACCTAGTTTTTGACAATTCTCATTGGTATTCAAATTATGTTCCTTCAGATATTTTTTTAGCCACCATTGTTCGGATAGCCGTGGTTGAAGTGGTAAATAATTTTTATTGTTATGTATCCGTTCAGATAAAACTTGGGTTAAAAATAAACTACGCGCTTTAAAAGGCGCTAAAACAGCATGATATTTAATACGATTCTTTGTTGGACGAGTATGTGAATCGAAATAATTATCTTTTGCAGCCTTTCCCTCTTCTGTCAAGAACAGTTCAAATGTTAGTAAGTCCGAACGAATAAATTGATTGATTTTTTCTTCAAAAATTGTTGGTTGTAGCTTGGGGAATAAAGAAAAATAGGCTTCTAAGTCCATTCGCATCGCCTGCATCAGGACTGAAACTGTTCTCTTGCCTGTTAAAATGTGAAAAAGAGAATTCACCTTGCGCGCTTCTTCAGTTGAAAATAAATCCAAAAAAAGATAATCTAAATATGTCAGTTCCAATTCCAACACCTCAGTTAAATAATAATAGAAAGATGTGTTCTTTATGCATTATACCAAAATAGATCGTGAATCTTGTATAGCGTGTGGATTATGCCAACTAATTGCCCCAAATCTTTATGAGTACGATGAGAATGGCATTGCTTATACGGTAAAAGATAATAATGCTGGTACAACGCCGATATCAGAAGGAGATTTTGAAGTATTTAAAAAAGCTTATACGAATTGCCCCACAGGAGCTATTCTCCGTTCAAACAGTCCCTTCGAATAAGCTCTATACATATATATATGCAAAAAATGTCGATTTCAATTTAAATAATTTATTTCATCCATCACATACGAAATACCAATAAATAACAAAAAAGAAGCTGATTATCCAGCTTCTTTTTTGTTATTTAATAACCATTAATTTATGTTGTTTTTCTAACCAAGGTCTTAGCTTCGGCATTACTATCATGAAAGCGACACTAACGATAACTCCCTTGATGATATTGAATGGTGCCACACCTGCCACGATGTAATCACGTAAGTTTCCAACGCTAAAGTTTAATATGTTTAAGTACAGAGGCGTAATAATTACCCAATTAGCCAGCGTCATAATCACTGTCAAAGAGAGTGTCCCTGCCATCAAAGCTAATATGAAGCCATTCCTGGACTTTGCTCTTCTCCCAAAATAATAAATAGGAAAACAATAAGAAAGTGTAGCCAGAAAACTTGCAAAATCTCCTATTGGATAGCCCATATCTCCACCAGTTTGAATATAATGCAGAACGGACCGAATAAGAGCCGAAACACTTCCTCCAACTGGACCATACAAAATAAATGAAACCAAAATCGATAAATCGCTAAAATCTATTTTCAAATATGAAAATGCTGGCAATACGGGAAATGCAAAGAACATTAATACAAATGCCAATGCCCCGAATAACGAAATACCTACCAAACGATGTGTCTTTCCTTTTAACATATGAAATCCTCCTGTTGAAACCATCTCAGAGAAGTATTTCAATGATATGAAAAAGAACCCATTTCTCCTGTGTCCTCAAAAAAGAAACTGGGAGAAATGGGTTCATTGGATTATATACATACCAAAGAAACCTAATCTTCTTCCATCCAGACTTTACTGTCGGTACTGGAATTTCACCAGTTCAGCTCATTTTAATTTTAGTAAAAATGAGGTCGTGGACTTTACCACCGGTCGGGAATTTCACCCTGCCCTGAAGACGTTTCGATATATTATTTATTTACAATTACTACTATAGCTTATCATTATATGATAGTCAACCATTTAATTCGAATTCTAGATATTTATTTTCAAACATCTTCCAATAAGGGCAAACGTATCATAAATGATGTTCCTTGATTTAATTTACTTTCCACTTCAATTTTTCCACCGTGTTCTTTCACGACAGTCTGAACGAGCGAAAGTCCAATCCCGGATCCATTATTTTTTGGTGAAGTTCTCGCTTTGTCATCTTTATAGAATCGTTCAAAAATGAATGGAATACTTTCCTGGCTAATTCCAATGCCATTATCTGAAATGATGAACAGCAAATCATCAACTAATTCATCCAAGCGTACTTCGATATGAATATACCGTTTTCGACGTGTGCCCTTTTCGGCTGAATAGCGGATGGCGTTGTCGATTAGATTGTAAATAGCATGGTGCATCTTATCTTCATCCATTTGGTAATAACCAATGCCTTCTTCAATTACTAAATCACAGGTGATTTCCTCGCGCTGGAGGCTTTCATAAAAACGATTTAACACCTTTTGAAAAAATTCAGGTAGATAGACGAGTTCTTTGGACAGTTTTGAATAACCCGCTTTAATCCGGGATAAGGCTAGTAGACTTGAAATCATATTGCTCATTTGTGTCGCTTCTTCATGAATAATTTTGGCCATTTCATTTTTTTCTTCCAAAGTTTCAGCAATGTCATCTTTTATGGCTTCACTATAACCCTGAATTGTAGCCAACGGTGTCCGCAAATCATGGGAAACATTCGTGATCAAATCTTCCCTGATTGACATCAGTTGCTTATCAGTCGTAATATCTTTTACCAAGAGCAAAATACCATGCGTATCAGCTGATTCATTCAGCTCAACCAGAATAAAGCGTATATCAAAAATCATTTGATTTTGTTGAATCTCCACTTGTTTCATTTCTTTGGAATGACACGTTTCCATAATCAAATCTTCATAAAATTGTTCAATTCCATGCCTTCTTTCATCATTTTTGATAAAAGAAGTAAAAAAACGTTGTCCAAGTGTATTTAATTCATGGATTGTGAAATCTTCTTCTACATAAATGACTCCTGTTTCCATAAAATCATAGACATGTTCCAAGAGCTTTCTTTCCTGCGTATTAATCAAGTTACTTGCTTCCAATGTTTTACCTATTTTATTGATGGCAATAGCTAAATTGTCAATTTGATCATTGGACTTTATTTCTATGCTGTTACTGAACTTATTCTCTGAATACTCATAAGCGAGTTCTGTCATTTCCAAAATACGTGTAAAAATCCTTTTATCAAGGAAAAACAAGAGGACAAAAACAATTGTAAACAAAGAAAATACTAGACCAAAATCCAGCATTTCCTTATTGTGTACATACACTTCAAATATACTGGCGTCCTTGGACACAAGTAGCGTTCCTGCATCGGTTTTCTTTGCTATCGCGAAAAATGAATAAGGGACATTTTTTTCGTTTTGATAAGAAAAATAAAGCGGCTCTACTTGAGGATTTCTCATAAATTCCAAGCCATCAGAGGAACGTAAGAAATCTGTTTGTATTAACTTCGATAAATCCGTAGAAGTTAACTCTTGATTCAATTCTTGGGATTGGTCTGCTTCAACTAAAATAACACTGACATCAGGAGCAACGTTCAAGTTTTTTTCAACCTGGGTTAATGAGTACCGCACAGAATCCATGTAATCTAATTTTATTGTGCTTTGATAATTCTGACGCTCTAACTGATTAAAAACATTGACAATCACCAGGGTAACGACCATTAGAATAAAAGCACTTCTCAAGATAAGGTTTTTTCTTTTCATTTTTCTCCTCATTCAATCAGACAAGAACCAAAGTTTCTTACTCCCCTTGTATAGGCGAAAATTTGTATCCCGTCCCCCAGACGGTTACAATCATTTTTGCCACTTGGGATGATTTTTTTTGAAGTTTCTCTCTTAGACGTTTAACATGCGTATCCACCGTTCGTAAATCACCAAAATAATCATAACGCCAAACTTCCTTTAGCAGCATTTCCCGAGTGAAAACACGTTCAGGATTACGCACAAAATAAAGGATTAATTCAAATTCTTTCGGTGTCAGGGTTATTGGTTCACCTGCAGCCAATACTAAACGTGATTCTGGATATATTTCTAACTCAGAATATGAGATTATTTCCGGCTCATGATTGTTGACTTTGGTTCGTTTTAATAGGGCACCTACGCGTAACATAACTTCCCTTGGACTAAACGGTTTAACAATATAATCGTCAGCCCCTGCCTGAAACCCTTCCACGCGATGATTTTCTTCTCCCCGGGCTGAAATCATGATAATGGGCGTTTCTTTTATTTTTCTTATTTCCTTGATGATTTGAATGCCATCGATACCTGGTAACATAATATCCAACAAGACCAAATCGTAATCATGTATCTTCATTAAATCCAAAGCGCTAATACCATCGGAAACTTCTTGCGTTTCATAGCCCTCTTTGTTCAAATATAAGTTTAACAACTTTCTGATACGTTCTTCATCATCAACTACTAGTATCTTTGTTTTTGTGTTCACCAAATCAATCACCTTCCTTGACAGCAACACATTACTTCTGGGACTGTTGTTTAGCCAGATTCTTCATTTTTTCGACTTCGAAAGCTTTCAAAGGTCGATACATGCCTGGTTGGAGATTATCCAGCGATAAAAAGCCGAACCGCTCTCTTTTTAATTTCGTAACGGGACAGTCAATTGCCGCAAACATTTTCTTGACTTGATGATTCCAGCCTTCGTGAATGGTAAGCTCAACGACTGCAGTCTTATTTTTTAGGTTTTGTGAAATCAGTCGCGCTTTTGCTTTAGACGTTTTTTTACCATCTATCACTACACCACGCTCTAATTTCAATAACTGTTCTTTGGTAGGGATGCCATTTACTTTAGCTACATACGTTTTCTCTACGTGGTATTTCGGATGCATTAATATATTAGCGAATTCTCCATCATTCGTCATTAATAAGAGACCTGTTGTATCATAATCCAATCTGCCAATCGGATAAATGCGTTCTTTGATTCCTTTGAAATAATCATTTACAACGGTCCGATCTTTATCGTCTGAGACAGCTGAGAGTGTATTTTTAGGTTTATAAAACAAATAATAGACAGGCTCTTCACGATAGATAGGCAAGCCATTCACTTCTACTTGATCCCGATTTGAAACTTTGATTCCTAATTCTGTCACGCGTTTTCCATTTACAGTGACGCGCCCTTCTGTAATTAATTCTTCTGCTTTTCTGCGCGATGCGATTCCTGCATGAGCGATTACCTTTTGTAGTCTTTCCATTATATCTTTTAACCCTCTTCCTCTGTTATGGGGAAATCTTCCTGATCAAATAAATCAAAAAATTCATCTTCAGCCATTTCAAATAAACCTTCAGCATTAGGTAAATCATCCAAATCTTTTAAGCCAAAATAGTTCATGAAATATTCTGATGTTCCGTAATTTATTGGTCTTCCCGGCGTTTCTGACCTTCCGAGGTCTTTAACCAACCCTCTCAATATTAGCCTTTGTAACATACTTGAGGATTGGACGCCACGAATTTCATCGATTTCAATTCTCGTAATCGGTTGTTTATAGGCTATGATTGCTAACGTTTCAAGAGCTGCTTGTGATAAGTGAGAGGTAAATGGAGAAACTGCATATTGCTTGATCAATTCTGAATATTGCCTTTTGGTGGCCAACTGATACCGATTTCTTGTTTCAATTATTGTTAGTCCGGAGCCCTGATTTTGCTCATAGGCTTGTTTTAGCAAGGATACCAAGTTGTGCGCCTCTAATGGAGTAATTTCTAACAAAGCAGTCATTTCCTCAAGCGTAAGTCCTTCATCACCCGCAACAAACAATAAACTCTCCAAAGAACCAATTTTTTCCTCCATTAATGCTGACCTCCTTCTATCCGTTCCAACAAAATTTCTCCATAAGTTAGCTCTTGCCTAAAAATTATTTTTCGCTCTTTTACCAATTCCAGCATGGCAAGAAAAGTATTGACGATAGCTGTCTTAGTTGGTATTTCGTAAAAAGACGAAAAAGGAATTTTCATTTTTTTGTTTGTTGAAAATTGTTCGAATCGACTTAAGATATGAATCATTGTTTGTTCAACAGATATCGCTTCTTGATTCATTTTTGCTTGTAATGGTTTCTTTTTTTGCAGACGTTGGTACATTTTTTGAAGGGCCTGCAACAAATCTTCACGAGAAACTTCTCCCGCTTCTAAAGGTATCGATTGACGGTAATTGTCCAAATCTGCTGGGAGCTTCGTGAAATATTCACCACGCTCTACTTCCATTTCCTTGAGGACTTTAGCCGCCTCCTGGATCCTTTTATACTCCAATAACTGTTGAATTAATTCTTCACGCGGATCTTCACCTTCTTCGTAGAAGTCATCTTCAATCTCAATGACTTTCTTAGGTAAAAGCATTCTGCTTTTTATTTCAACTAGCGTAGCAGCCATTAACAAATAATCTCCAGCAATATCAAGACGTAGTTCTTGCATTGCATGAAGATATTGTAAGTATTGCTCTGTTATTTCAGCCATTGGAATATCAAGGATATCTACTTTCAGCTCCTTAATCAAATGCAACAATAGATCAAGCGGACCCTCAAAACTTTCGAGCTTAATAGTTAATGATTCTTGTTCATTCATCATTTTTCGTCCACCAAATCATCTGTTTCGTTTAATTTTTGAGCCCATTTTGCAATTATAGGTGCCGTTTCCAACGTTCCATTTATCGCATGATTTGGAAAGAGAGATTGTAATTTATTTAATAATTTATAGACTATTCCTTCATTACGAAAAGAGGGATTGATAGCAACATGCCGGACCAAGGCCACAACATCATTGTATTCCACTCCGATAATACCAACAATATTATCCGTATCGGTATCTTTCCATAAAAACAATTGCTTGTCTTCCGATTGGATATAACTCTCCATTTCATCTTGAAGTCGATCAACCGATTTAAAATCAGCAATATATGAAAGTAGTCCCATCGCTATTTTTTCATAATTCTGGTTATAAGAAATTAACACACTTTTCTCCTCACATCTTTAAAAAATGATTATACAAGATTCCCACTCTGAAAACACAAACGTAACTTTAACACACAGCAATGGGAATCTCAAATAATCAATTAATTACTCTCTAAATAGCACGTAAAGTATTTTTTAGAAGTTCTTTGAATGTTTGATTTACTCTTGTTGTAACTTCTACTACTTCATCGTGGTTAAGGTTCGATTGCATACCTGCAGCCAAGTTTGTGATACATGAAATACCAAAGATACGTAAACCAGAATGACGAGCTACGATTGCTTCCGGAACAGTTGACATCCCAACAGCATCAGCACCAAGTGTACGAGCCATAACTATTTCTGCAGGCGTTTCGTAAGTGGGTCCACTAAAGCCCATATATACGCCTTCCTTAAGAGAGACACCCATCTCGGTTGCTACCTCTTTAATTTTTTCTTGATACTCTTTGTCGTATGTTTCACTCATATCTGGGAAGCGCGGTCCCATTTCATCATCATTTTTACCAATTAATGGGTTTTGTCCTGTGAAGTTAATGTGATCGGTAATAAGCATCAAATCTCCAGGTGTGAAATCAAAATTGGCCCCACCCGCAGCATTTGTCACCCCAATGGAATGTACACCTAACAACTTCATAACACGAACCGGCATAGTAACTTCTTGAATATGATAGCCTTCGTAGAAATGGAAACGTCCTTGCATAGCGATAACTTTTTTACCAGCAAGAGTACCGTAAACCAATTGACCTTTATGACCTGAAACCGTGGAAGTTGGAAAATTAGGAATATCTTCGTAAGGGACTGCAATTGCATCCATAATTTCATCTGCTAAATCGCCAAGTCCGGATCCTAAAATCAAACCAACTTCAGGATTCAACAATCCTTTTTCTTTTAGAAATTCAGTCGTTTCATGTAATTGCTCAGTTGTTATATTCATTATTTAATCTCCTACCTTTGAAATTATTTTAATTCGTCCAAGAAACTCTTTCCGTTTTCCGTTTCTTTAACTTCAAAATTGTCCACAATTGTTTGTGCGATGTCTGAGAAATATCCCTGCTCCAATTTACCGGAAGCAACCATAGATTTGCTATACGCCAGCATTGGGACATATTCACGTGTGTGATCGGTTCCAGGTGCAGTCGGGTCATTACCATGATCTGCTGTGATGATTAATAAATCATCTTCTTGGAGAGCATCTAAAATTTCCGGAATACGATTATCAAAGTCCTCAATGGCTTGTCCATAACCCGCAACGTTACGACGGTGTCCATAAACGGCATCAAAATCAACCAAATTCAAGAAACTGATACCAGTAAACTCTCTTTTCATGACGTTCAATAGTTGGTCAACGCCATCCATGTTGCTCTTTGTTCGCACAGAATCGGTAATACCTTTTCCATTAAAGATGTCGCTGATTTTACCAATTGCGATAACATCATATCCACCATCTTTTAAATGATCCAAAGCTGTGTCATTAAAAGGACTTAGTGCATAATCATGGCGATTACTTGTACGCGTAAAGTTACCTGGCTCTCCTAAGTAAGGTCTAGCAATGATTCTACCGATCATGTATGGATCGTCCAAAGTAATCTTTCGTGCATATTCACAAATAGCATAAAGTTCTTCCAGAGGTATAATTTCTTCATGAGCCGCTATCTGTAAAACGGAGTCTGCAGAAGTATAAACAATCAAATCCCCGGTTTTCATTTGGTGCTCTCCAAATTCGTCAAGAATTTCCGTGCCGCTGGCTGGTTTATTTCCGATAATTTTTCTTTTTGAAAAAGTTTCGATTTTTTCAATCAATTCATCAGGAAAGCCATCAGGGAAGACGCGGAAAGGTGTCTCAATATTCAATCCCATGATTTCCCAATGCCCGGTCATCGTATCTTTACCAACAGAAATTTCTTCTAATTTCGTATTGTAACCAATATAATCTTCAACCGGTTTGATTCCTTTAATATCGGCAACATGTCCCAGTCCCAACTTTTCGAGTTCGGGAATTTCTAATCCTACTGTTTTTGCAATGTTTCCCAGTGTATCAGCGCCTACATCTCCGAATGCTGCTGCATCTGGTGCTTCTCCAATTCCTACTGAATCCATTACCACAATGTGAATACGTTTATACTTTTTCATGCGATTTTCTCCCTTCATGCTCTTGGATGGTGTTGTCGATAGGATTCCACCATCCGTTCCTTGCTAATATGGGTATAAATTTGCGTTGTTGAAATATCAGAATGACCAAGAAGCTCTTGAACGACTCTTAAATCGGCTCCATTTTCCAGAATATGTGTTGCGAATGAATGCCGCAACATGTGTGGCGAGACATTCTTATGAATTCCTGCTTCTTGCACCAGTTTTTTTAAATTTTTCCAAATCCCCTGGCGGCTAAAACCTTTCCCGTGAAAATTAAGAAACAAGTGTGGCGTCTCGGCTCTGCCTTTTGCTAGACTTGGACGGCTTGTCGCGAGGTAAGCTTCCACCCAATAGGTTGCTTCCTCACCCAAAGGTACCAAACGTTCTTTGTCACCTTTACCTATTGTTTGAATGAAACCTAAATCAAGATGTAATTCGGACAAAGTCAAGGTAACCAATTCGCTGACACGTAATCCAGTAGCGTATAAAACTTCCAGAATTGCCCGATCCCTGAGTCCCAACACAGTCTTTGTATCAGGAGTTGACAATAAATGGTCAACCTCGTTCACACTCAAAGATTTCGGCAAGTTTTGCTTTTTTTTAGGCAACTTTAAATCGTCTAATGGATTAATTTTGATAACCTTTTCTTCAACCAAATACTTATGGAATTGACGCAATGCCGATATCATACGACTAATTGAACTCGTTGCGAGTTTTTCAGCGTTCAACATTGTCAAATATTCTTTAACATCTGCTTTAACAACCGCGTCGAAAGAGGCAATCTTTTTAGCGGCCAAGAATGAGGTATATTTATTTAAGTCTCTTTTGTAACTTTGCACGGTATTAACTGCCAGACCTTGTTCGATTCTTAAATGGTGCAAATACTCCTGAATAATATCATCCATTTAATCCACTGTCCCTCTCCAGCGATTGGCAAACTTTACATATCCCATGGAAGGTTAAGCGATGATCCAATATTTTAAACTGGTAATCCGCTTCAATGTTCTTTTCAATCTGACTTAACAAGTCTTCGAAAACTTCCTCAATGACCCCACATCTGGAACAAAGTAAATGATGATGAAAGTGTCCACTGTCTTTTCTTTTTAAATCATAGCGTGCAATACCATCTTCAAAAACGACCTTCTTGACGGCATTTAATTGCGTCAATATTTCCAGTGTTCGGTAGACTGTAGCAAGACCGATATCCGGATGAGTTTGCTTTAATAACATAAAAATTTCTTCTGCGCTGAGATGCGCCGTTTTATTGTCAATCAAAACCTGCACTAAAGCTTCTCTTTGAGGAGTCAATTTAAATCCTGCTCTTTGCAACTGGCTTTTGATATCTGGTAAAGATAGTTGCAACATGATATTCCTCCTCTTTCGATTACTTTTTATTTACAATTAGCTTCGTTTTACCATCTTCTTGAATGATGAGTCGTTCTTTCATTAAACGACCCAAAGCCCGTTTGAATTGTGCTTTGCTAATTCCGAAATAGTCCCGGATTTCATCTGGGTCACTCTTATCATGATACGGTAAGGTATTCGTTGGACTCTTTTGTAACAAAGTAAGAATCATCTGCGCGTCACCTTCCAAAGCCTCATGTACACGTGGTTTTAAGGAAAGATTCAACATACCATGTGGACTAACGCCAATAACACGTGCATTAACTCTTTCCCCTAAACGCGGTTCCATTTCCCGTTCAGTTGGATGGATGAAACCAATGTAATAGTCATCCGTTAAAATGAACGTCCCAACCATTTTGAGGCGATAAACAATTCCTGTTACATCCTTGTTCTTCCAGTCATCGCCTTGTGGTGTTCTCGCTATCGAACGCATAATGTCCTCGTCTGCAAGGACTCCCCATATACGATCTTTTTCATCCACTGATAAGCCGATCATTAATTGATCACCTTTTTTAGGCCATAAGCTTTTTATATCCGAAAGAAAATCCAAAGATAACACAATTTCTTTATCGGGTAAGCCAATATCAACAAAGACACCTAAATCTTTACGGACATCAACAACTTCACCCCATCCGAAATGCCCAACTTGACTCTTGGGAATATTTGTTGTCATTGATAATTCTTTTTTCATGGATTCATATGCAAATCCTTTGACAGTATCACCCAAGTTTAATTTTTCTTCAACAGCTGTTTTTGGCAAACGATAAGTGACCCCATTTTTTTGGACAAAATAATCTTTGTCATTCTCATCTGTTACCAGTGCTGTGATGACTGTACCTAAATCTTTATTCATGTCTTCCTCCATCTGGATTCTGCCTTCGAATCCGCTTTTATTTCGCTTCATTTATGTCTTGCAATGTCTGTTCTCATTTTATCATAATAGGAGGCATTTGTTACACGCTAGCGCATCTTATATACCCAAAAAAACTGGAAAGAATACACAAACCGTGTTTTCTCTCCAGTTCTGTTCACTTCATTATTGGTAATTAGATAGCTGTAGTTGCGCCACGATAGATGATTCCGCGACGAGCGTCAACAGTAATGATTTCACCGTCTTGAACTAGTGAAGTTACATCGTTAGCTCCAACAATTACAGGAATACCTTGTGCAATTGCAATAACAGCTGCGTGGCTTGTTAAGCCGCCAGTTTCAACAACGATTGCATTTGCTTTTTCAATTGCTGGCATGTAGTCTTTGTCAGTTGTTTTAACAACTAAAATACAATCTTCGGTAGCATTTTTGTTTGCTTCTTCCGCAGAAAGAGCAACAACCGCTTTACCAACAACCGCTTTTTCACCAATCCCTTGACCATTAGCTAATTTTGAACCAATTAGTTGAATTTTCATCAAGTTTGTAGTTCCACGTTCACCAACTGGAACACCAGCAGTGATGATGATTAAATCACCTTCAGTTGCAAAACCACTCTCTTTAGCAGCAACTGTTGCAAGATCCATCATTTCGTCAGTTGAACCTGGTTTTTCTGTTACAAATGGGTAAACGCCATAAGATAACGCTAAACCACGTGCTTGACGGTCAGAGAATGTAACAGCAACGATATGTGCTTTTGGACGGTATTTAGAAATCATACGAGCTGTATGACCTGATTCAGTAGCAGCCACGATTGTTTGGATACCCAAGTTACGAGCTGTATGACCAACTGATTGACCAATTGCTTCAGCCATATCTGTGTTGGAGTATGCTTTCAATGTAAATGCATCACGGCCAACAAGTGCATCTTCTGTACGTTTAGCAATAGTAGCCATCATTGTAACAGCTTCAACTGGGTAATCCCCTGCTGCTGTTTCACCCGAAAGCATAACTGCGTCTGTACCATCGAAAATAGCGTTCGCCACGTCTCCCGCTTCCGCACGTGTAGGACGTGGGTTACGTTGCATGGAATCCAACATTTGTGTTGCAGTGATAACTGGCTTACCAAGACGATTACATTTTTCGATCAACATTTTTTGTGCGATTGGAACATCTTCAGTTGGGATTTCAACACCCAAGTCCCCACGAGCAACCATCAAACCTTGAGAAATTTTCAAGATTTCATCGATGTTATCCACACCTTCTTGGTTTTCGATTTTTGGAATGATTTGAATATGTGTTGCATTGTTTTCTTCCAAAATCTCTGTAATCGCTAGTACATCACTTGCGCGACGAACAAAACTTGCTGCGATAAAATCAACGTCATTCTCGATACCAAATTTAATATCAGAAGCATCTTTTTCTGTAATACCTGGTAAATTAGTGGAAACGCCAGGAACGTTAACACCTTTTTTATTTTTCAAAATTCCGGAGTTTTTAACAAGTGTGACAATTTCACCGTTTGCTTTATCGATTTCAGTTACTTCCAAGTCTACAAGACCGTCATCTAGCAAGATATGGTTACCAACAACAACATCATCAATCAAACCTGGGTAAGAAATTGAGAATTTCTCTTTTGTTCCTTGAACTTCTGTCATTGAGATACGCACTGTTTCGCCAGAAACTAATGATACGATACCATCATCCATGTTATGTGTACGGATTTCTGGTCCTTTTGTATCAAGTAGGATACCTACCATCTTTCCTGTAATACGGGAAGCTTCGCGTATGTTTTTGATACGTGCTAAATGTTCTTCATGGTCACCATGAGAGAAATTTAAACGTGCCACATTCATACCTGCTTCGATTAATTGTACAAGTGTATCGATTGATTCACTTGCCGGACCAATTGTACATACAATCTTGGTTTTTTTCATAACTTAAAACTCCTCTTTGCAATTATAGTTAAAGAAATCAGAAAGAGATTTCTTTATTGATTTGGTAAAGAGAAAGATACGGAACATCGCGTTTTCTCTCTAATGTCTCTATTATATCATTAAAGACAACTTGAGAACCAACAATCCCGATGCATAGTCCGCCCTTTCCTTCCTCTAGTAATTGTACCGCATTATAACCAAATAAACTACCTAAAACTCGATCTCGTGCCGAAGGAGAGCCTCCTCTTTGAACGTGACCAAGAACTGTAACACGTGTATGGAAGTTTTTGTACTCTTGTAACTTTTCAGCGAATTCATTTCCATTCATTACACCTTCAGCAAGCATAATGATTGTATGTTTTTTACCACGTTTACGACCATCTTCGATTTCCCGGACAACCTCATCCATAGAGAAATCCATTTCTGGAATAATAATGCTCTCTGCACCACTACCGATACCAGACCAAAGTGCGATATCGCCAGCATTCCTACCCATAACCTCAATCACAAATGTGCGAACATGACTTGTTGCTGTATCACGAATTTTATCTACTGAATCAAGAACAGTATTGATGGCAGTATCAAAACCTAATGTATATTCTGTCCCTGGAATATCGTTGTCAATAGTACCTGGAATGCCAATTGTAGGAAAACCTAATTTAGTTAATGCGGCACCGCCACGGTAAGAACCATCTCCACCAATAACGATTAAACCATCAATTCCAAATTTTTTCAATTGCTCAATTCCTTTTTGTTGCCCTTCTATATCCTTGAACTCAGGATAACGTGCTGAGTAAAGCACTGTACCACCACGTGAAATCGTGTCTCCCACGTCATCAACGGTTAGGCGATGAATGTCTCCTGCGACCATTCCGGCATAACCATAATTAATTCCATATACTTCCAATCCATCATAAATCCCTTTACGAACAATTGCTCGAATAGCTGCGTTCATTCCTGGTGCATCTCCACCACTTGTTAAGACTGCAATGCGTTTCACAATATTCACCTCATTATGATTTAAAAAAAATAATTTAAAATAAGTAGTTCCCTTGTCTAGTCGGCAACTAACTTTCACCCTTTATATTACCACTGTTTCCGCTTAAAATCCTGGTATATATCTAAATAATGGCACAATTGTTAACGGTAACAGCGCCTGCATCATTTTACCACAACATTGTCAGAACCAAATAAAGTTTTTATTTTTTTTACCACATTTTCTGAAGCTTCAAATTGATAGCCTTGATCCATTAATATTTTACGATTATGGATGGTGTCCACTAATATAACAGGACTTTTTCCTGGATTTTCTTTTAATATAGTCTTAAGTTTTCCAAACAGCTCATCACCTTCAGAAGTTATCCGAATGTAACACGTCTCTGCTTTTGGAGACCTTTTGGAAAGGTATTCCTCAGGAGTAGTCATTTGTTGAATGATAATGGATTCCTTGTCTTTTCCACGTTTATTATCCAGTTTCCCTTTTAAGATGATTAACTGTCCCTCTTGCAAAAGTTTCAAATGCGCCCGATAGGTTTCGGGAAATAAAGTGGCATTCATCATTCCTGAACCATCAGTCAGTGTCAGAAAAGCCATGTTTTCACCTTTTTTAGTTTGGATTTTTTTTATTTCTCTCACTAATCCCATTGAAAAGTTTGTTTTATTGGGTTCCATCTCCATCAAATACTTAACGTTATCCTCTTTATAAAGAAATTTATATGCATCAATGGGATGCCCGACTAGAGAAATCCCTAAATATTCCTCTTCCATTTCTGCTAATTTAGAAGCTGGAAACTCCTGAACTTCAACATATTTAGGTTCCAGGACTTGAAACAAATCGATATTATTACCACTATAGGCAATACTGGCCATCATCCCTGGTAAGGACTGACTAAGCGTGGCTCGGTTGTATCCAAATGAATCGAGCGTTCCACTGCCGATCAGTGGCATAATCATTTCCGTCTTCAACCATTTTTCAGGTAAACGTCGTAGGAATTGAACGAAATGTTGGAATTTCCCGGCTTGATTTCGTTCAGCCAAGATAGCTTGAACGAAATCACGTCGCAATCCCTTTATACCACCAAGACCAAACTGAATTTTGTTATCAAGTAGAGAAAAACGCCAAGAACTTGAATTAATATTCGGGTAGGTAATTTCCAGGTTTTGCTTTTTAATATCTAGGATATAGTCCTCCATTTTATCCGAATGAGGGTTGACGGAGTTGAGCAAAGCCGCAAAGAAGGCGGCGGGATAATGAACTTTTATATAGGCCATTTGATAGGCGATAAAAGAATAAGCTACCGAATGAGAGCGGTTAAAGCCGTAATTGGCGAATCGTTCTATATAGTCATAGACTTGCTTCGCTGTTTCAATACTATAGTTATTTTTAAGTGCCCCCTCAACGAAATGGTTGCGCTCCCTGTCCAGTGCATCCTTTTGCTTTTTACCAATCGCTCGTCTTAATATATCTGCTTCTCCGAGGGTAAACCCTGCTAGCTCCGAAGCAACTTGCATGACTTGTTCCTGATAAACCATAACTCCATAAGTCACTTTCAAAATGGGCTCTAAATTAGGATGAGGGTACGCAATAACCTGCTTGCCTTTTTTTCGATTAATAAAGGTTTCAATCTGCTCCATTGGACCCGGACGATATAGCGCATTGACAGCTACTAAATCTTCCAAATTTTCCGGTCCCAAACGACGTAAAACATTGCGGATTCCTCTTGATTCAAATTGGAAAATCCCATTTGTATCTGCCTTCCTAAACAAACGCATTGTTTCTTCATCATCAACCGGAATTGAAAAAATGTCTATACTCGTATTCGTTTGCCGCTCCGCAAGTTGGACGGCATCATTTAAAATGGTTAGATTCTTCAATCCCAGAAAGTCCATCTTCAATAGACCGATTTCTTCAATATTTCCCATTGGATACTGGGTTAACAAAAGCTCACCTTCACGATGTTGCAAAGGAACCAAATCCATTAAAGGCTGTTCACAAATAACGATTCCAGCAGCATGGGTTGAAATATGGCGTGGAGAGCCTTCAATTTTTTTTGCAGTCTCAAATAGCAAAGCATTCTTTGTAGAGGCTTGCGTTAATTTTTGCAATGATTGAGACTGGTTCCAGGCATCTTCAAGGCGTATGCCAATTTGAGTTGGTATGGCAGCGGACCATTCGCTCGCTTCCTGGGTTGTTAATCCAAAGACACGAGCTGTATCACGTATAGCCATTTTGGCTGCCAACGTCCCAAAAGTAATAATTTGGGCAACGTGTTCATGACCATACTTATTATGAACATAACGGAGCACTTCATCCCGACGGTCATCTGGAAAGTCCAGATCGATATCCGGCAAGGTATATCTTTCTTTGTTGAGAAATCTTTCAAACAGTAAATTATATGCGATAGGGTCAACATGAGTAATTCGTAATACGAAAGCGACTAAGGAACCGGCTGCAGATCCTCTTCCTGCTCCCGGTAATATTTTGGCATGACGAGCATAATCCATTACATCCCACACGATTAAAAAGTAGTCATCAAAGCCCATTTCATGGATGATGGATAATTCGTAATCCAATCTTTCTTGATAGTGCTTATCAGCCGTTGGAACGCGTTGAGCTAATCCTTCATAGCAAAGTTTCCGTAGATACTCAGCCGTATCCGTCCCTTCTGGTATCGGATAGTGCGGCAATAAGTTTTGATTCAAGGGTAAGTCGATATTAATAGAATTTGCAATCGTTTGCGTTTGTTTGGCTTCATTTTCCAATCCTAATTCTGCAAAACGTTTTGCTGCGTCATGGGCTTCCGGCAAAAAGTATCCACCCACAAGATTTCCTTCTTGAATGTCAAGTTGTTCTCCTTTATCGATTGCCTGAAGAACTTTTGTACTGAAATAGTCACTGGGGTTTAGGTAACGGACATCATGCATCGCTGTAGTTGGGATACCTGTTTTCGCCGCTAAATTGGATAACGGTTTAATCAATGATTCCATCTGCTGATGTGCTTGTATACCCAAATAAAAATGCTGGTCAGCAAAAACTTGCTTCCAGTACAATGCAACCTCTTCCGCTTTTTGAAGTTCATTTTTTTTGATGAATGCTTCTATTTCACCTTTTTCTCCCGGTGTTATGGCAATTACGTCTTCCATACCCATCTCGAAATGTTCTTTCAAGGTAGCTTTATTCCCGGTTGAACGAATAGTTGATAGTGTCATCAACTTTTGGTATCCTCTCAGATTTTTGGCTAAAAGAACGAGCGAAAATTCCTGTTCGGTGTTAACAATACCGGGTATATCCAATTGAATCCCAATAAGTGGCTTCAGCTTGTGTTTAATGCATAATTTAAAAAAGTCTATTTGCCCGTACATGTAATTGATATCTGTTAGGGCAATAGAATTATAGCCTCTTTCTTTGGCTGATTTGACCAAATCTTCCAAAGAAGTGGTTGTTTGTAAAAGAGAATAATGACTGATTACTTGAAGTTGAACGAATGCCATAGCATATATCCCTCCTTCCTATCCGTATTCTATTATAAACGATTGCGAACATTTAAAGTAGCTCCCCTCATCAATAAATTCTTGTGTTATTTTCTAAAAGTGATAAAATTAGCGAGGAGAGAAGGTGCAATAATGAAATATTTGGTAACTTTATTCTGGGGTTTCATTTTAGGCCATGTAGCCTTCTATATCGGAAGTGCTTTGGAAGGAAACGGCTATGATTTTGTAAATGCCTCAATTCTTGGTCTATTCGCTGGCGTTGTGATTATCCTCCTTACAGCAATGTTCCCAAAACAGAAACATTCAGAAGTATAATAAAAGCAAGAGGAGATGAGGAATGTAACAATTCCTCATCTCCTCTTTTATTGTTGGTTATTTTTTTACGAACATTGCATCCCCAAAACTAAAGAAACGATAGCGTTCTTTAATTGCATGGTGATAGGCATGCAGTACATTTTCTCTCCCGGCAAATGCGCTAACCAACATAACAAGTGTTGATTTAGGCAAGTGGAAATTTGTAATGAAACCTTGTACAACCTTAAACGTATAACCGGGTGAAATGAAGATATTTGTCCAGCCACTATCTGCCTGGATATCACCATTGAATTTCGTTCCGATTGTTTCTAAAGTCCGTATCGAAGTGGTCCCTACTGCAATAATGCGTTTCCCTGCTTTTTTAACATCCCGTAGCGTTTGAGCGGATTCTTCAGATAACGAATAGAACTCAGAGTGCATTTCATGACTATCCAGATCTTCCACCGATACAGGCCTAAAGGTACCTAGGCCCACATGCAAGGTTAAATAAACAATGTGGACCCCCTTTTCTTCAGCTTGTTTCAATAATTCTTGCGTAAAATGCAATCCGGCTGTAGGAGCTGCCGCGGAACCATTTTCTTTGGCATAAACAGTTTGATAACGTTCCGCATCATCCAGTCTTTCTTTGATATAAGGTGGTAATGGCATTTCCCCTAGACTCTCTAAAATTTCAAGGAAAATACCCTCATACTGGAATTCAATGATACGACCTCCATGATCCAGCACTTTTTTAACTACAGCTTTCAACAGACCGTCGCCAAAAGAGATAACCGTTCCCACTTTAGCCCGTTTTGCTGGTTTCACCAATGTTTCCCATTCATCACCGTTTGTATTATTTAATAATAAAACTTCTAAGTGAGCACCCGTATCTGGTTTTTCACCATGTAACCGCGCTGGCAATACACGTGTATTGTTCAAAACGAGTGCATCGCCTTCTTCCAATTCATCCATGATAGATGGAAAATGGCGGTCTTCAATTTCTCCGGACAAAGCATCTAAAATCAATAAACGCGACGCCGAACGATCTGCCAAAGGTACTTGGGCAATCAACTCTTCTGGTAATTCAAAATCAAAATCGCTTGTTTTCATATTACTTCCTCAATTCATTTATATGTCTCGCTTCAATTAATGGGTAATTCATATCCCAGATGTTGATAGGCAACCGGTGTCACGATGCGTCCTCGTTGGGTTCGTTTGAGAAAACCGATTTGCAATAAGTACGGTTCATACATATCTTCAATCGTATCGCGATCTTCGCCAATTGTCGCTGCAATCGATCCGATACCAACTGGTCCCCCATGGTAATAGTCAATCATGGTAGTCAAAATTTGCCGATCAATCGCATCCAAACCTTCTTTATCGACCCGGAGCAAGGTCAAGGCCTTATCAGCAAGTGGACTTGATATGATTCCATCCGAATAAACTTGTGTATAATCCCTGACTCGACGCAAGAGTCGGTTGGCAATACGTGGGGTTCCTCTGGAACGACGCGCAATTTCGATAGACCCTTCTTCTTCAATCTCACTATTTAAAACACCCGCTGTCCTGGAAACTATTTTTGTTAAATCCGAAACATCATAGAATTCCATTCGCAAGACGATTCCGAAACGGGCACGTAAAGGAGCAGATAGACTACCGGCTTTCGTTGTCGCCCCTATCAATGTGAAGGGAGGTAGTGAAAAATGAACTGGGCGCGCATTTGAATCTTGACCAATAATAATATCGACAAAATAATCTTCCATCGCCGAGTACAATACTTCTTCAACGATGCGAGGCAAACGGTGGATTTCATCAATAAATAATACATCCCCTGGTTCAAGCTCATTCAAAAGAACCATTAAATCACCCGGTTTTTCAATGGCAGGTCCACTTGTCGTATGGATATTAACATTCATCTCATTAGCAATAACCCGCGCCAGCGTTGTCTTGCCTAGCCCAGGAGGGCCATACAATAAAACATGGTCCAAGGCTTCATTACGCATTTTTGCTGCTTCGATATAAATCTGCAATTCACTCGTTACCTTGGTTTGCCCGATATACTCTTTTAGTGTTTGCGGACGCAAGGACTGCTCAATCGTTTCTTCATTATCTCCAACAACATCACTTGATAGTATGCGAAAGTCGTCCATTATACACCCCTCCTACCCTTTCAATAACAACTTGAATGCCATACGCAGAACTTCTTCTGTGCTTGTAAATGATTGTTCTTTTAGTTTTGGTATGACTTTATTTATTTCCCGAACGGAATAGCCAAGCCCTTGCAAGGCCTCTTCAGCTTCGGAGAGATGAATATTTCCATCTTCCTCTACAACAGTTGGCTGATCTATTTCTGCACCATCCAGTAATTCAGTTAGCTTCCCTTTCAAATCCAGCACAATTTGTGAAGCTGTTTTCTTGCCAACTCCCGGAAACTTCGTCAAATAGGTGCTGTTTTCTGCCTCGATTGCATGAATCAAACCATCATGATCCCCATTCGCCAAAATGGATAAACCACTTTTTGGTCCTATTCCAGAAACACTAATAAGTTTAAGATAAAGCTGCTTTTCCCTAAAATCTTTGAAACCATATAATGTAATGCTGTCTTCACGGACTGCTTGGTGGATATATATTTGGGTCTCTTCTTTCTGTAAAGAAGAATATCGAAAAGGGTTCGCTACGAGAATTTGGTACCCGATTCCATTCACATCCAGCACAATATAAGTGGGATGAACGCCTACTATGATTCCTCGTAAATATTCATACATGAGCCTTTCCCCTTTCAATTTTTCTAACGTCTATCATATCACAGGTACGGTTATGATGGGGAAAATATCTTGAAAAACAAAAAGAAAGGACCTCCGCATCAAATCACTCAGAGGTCCTTTCCGGAAGGTAATTTAATTGAATAGCGAACGATATTCGCCATATCCTTCTTTTTCTAAATCTTCGTAGGCAACAAATCGCATCGCAGCTGAATTGATACAGTAACGTAAGCCACCCATTTCTTCCGGACCGTCTTCAAAAACGTGTCCTAGGTGTGAATCCGCTTGACTGCTACGGACTTCAGTTCTTTCCCGAGCCAATTTGGTATCTACTTTTTCTGTCAATTTTGCAATTGGCTTGGAAAATGAAGGCCATCCACACCCAGCATCATATTTATCTGTAGAGCTAAATAAAGGTTCTCCGCTAACAACGTCAACAAAAATCCCCTTTTCATAGAAATCATCGTATTCTCCGGAGAATGGCCGCTCAGTCGCTTCATTCTGGGTTACTTCATATTGAAGTGGGGTAAGTTTTTGACGCAATTGTTCTTTATCAGTCATATCTTTCATTCCTTTGTCTCTCAATTTGTTATTACTTATTTTAACTCATTAATATTCTTTTTCAAAACAATCAGGCTTAATGTGCATCCTGAATACGTTTGAACATTTTTTCCATATCGGTATTTGAAAAATGGATTAATACAGGGCGTCCATGCGGACAGTTATAGGGATTTTTAGTCTTGGCTAAGTCCGCCAATAACTGCCTTGCTTCATAATCAGGCAAATGATGATTGGCTTTGATCGATCGTTTACAACTCATCATAATTGCGGTAGCTTCGCGAAGTTTTTTGACGGATAAGCCTTCATCAGATAATACCATTTGGATGATGTCATTCACTATCCCTTCTTCTTGCCCCGGTTTGAACCAGGTTGGATGTTGTGATAGCAAAAAGGTATGTTTCCCAAATGGCTCGAGATAAATCCCGATTTCTTCTAATTTATCATGGTTATCGTTTATTTTTAAGAATTCATCCGAGGTTAAATCGATGGTTATCGGTACCAACAGGCTTTGTAATGTATTAGCCACTCTGGCGATTTCGTCACGGTAGAATTCGTATTTAATACGTTCTTGAGCTGCATGTTGATCGATCATATAAAGCCCTTTATCATTTTGTGCAAATAAATAAGTACCATGCATCTGACCAAAATAATATAACTCCGGAAAACTTTGGATGGTCTCTTCCTCATTTTCCACGTTTTTCACAGCGTCCAATACAGACGCGTCATGCGTAGTAGGTGGTGTGTAATCTTCTTCATCCACTACCACTTCACCAAACGCTTCCTGAATCTGTTCCCCGGGGATTTGTGTTTCCACTTTAGGTGATTCATAGTTAAACTTTGGAGATTCTAACTCAACTTGAATTTGTTCATGTTGTTCAACTTGAACCGGGTTTCTTTTGAATGATAAATTTTCTAACCCGCTTGGTATGGAGACAACTTCTTTCATTGCGGCTTGAACAGCTTTTATAATCAGAGCTGACAGTTCGGTTTCTTTACTGATCCTGATTTCTTTTTTAGAGGGATGAACATTCACATCCAGTAGCAACGGATCCGTATCGACTGTAATGACCGCAACTGGAAAACGACCAATCATTAAACGTGATCCGAAACCTTCAACTAAAGCTTTTTGGAGATTATAGTTACGGATATAGCGGCCATTTAATATGAAAGTCATATAATTTCGGCTTGCTCGCGTCAATTCAGGTTTGCTCACATACCCGCTTAACTTGAAATCCAGATCTTCAGCTTCAATATGCAGCATCTTACGAGCAACGGCCGTTCCATAGACCCCCGCAATCGCTTGTTTCAGATCACCATTACCACTTGTTCGTAACATTTGATTTCCTTCATTTACAAGACGGAAGGCTATTTTGGGGTGGCTTAGCGCTAGCCTATTGACAATATCAGAGATACTGGCCAATTCCGTTTGTAAGGTACGGATGTATTTCAAACGTGCAGGTGTATTGTAAAATAAACTCTCAACTGTCAAGGTTGTCCCTTTTCTTGCACCATGAATTTTCTCCTCGACAATGTTGCCGCCTTCGATACGAATATACTTCCCAGGTAAATCAATCGTTGCACTCTCGAGGGTTAACTTTGATACAGAAGCAATACTTGGTAGAGCTTCGCCACGAAAACCCAGTGAATGAATACGAAATAAATCTTGGGTTGTATAAATTTTACTGGTCGCATGGCGTTCAAACGCTAGAACGACCTCATCGGGATGAATACCGCCACCATTATCACTGACCATGATTTTCTTTAATCCAGCTTCTTCAATTAAAATATCAATCTGGCTACTACCAGCATCAATCGCATTTTCCACCAGCTCTTTCACAACCGAGGATGGTCTCTCGATCACTTCTCCAGCAGCAATTTGGTTGGATAGTTGTTCAGATAATGTCTTTATTGTTGCCAAGGTAAACCACCATCATTTCTTTTTCAGTAATTGCTTCCATTCGTTCAACTGATTCATGGCTTGTAGAGGTGAATGATTTTCCAAAGAGAACTCACTCATCTCGTTGACGACTTGTTTCTCGTTCATGTCTAATTGATTTTCAGTAAACAATGATAACTGTTGGGTTGAATCAACAGGAACGGGTACTTTCTCGGTATTTTCCAATCGTTCAAGTATCTGTTTTGCTTCTACCAGTAGGTCTTCAGGCATTCCCGCCAATTTCGCTACGTGTAATCCATAACTTTTATCCGCTGGCCCAGTCATTATTTTATGAAGGAAAACCAACTCACCATTTTGCTCGATGGCACCAACATGGACATTTCTTAAAGCCGATAGTTCTTGGTCCAATACCGTCAACTCATGGTAATGAGTGGAAAACAGCATCTTACCTTTATTTGATCCATGCAAATAGCGAATAATCGCTTCGGCCAGAGCCATTCCATCAAAAGTAGCGGTCCCTCTTCCAATCTCATCGAATAAAATCAAGCTGCGTTCAGTCGCATATTGTAATGCTTGGTTTGTTTCCACCATTTCTACCATAAAAGTACTTTGGCCTGAATACAAATCATCTGCTGCACCAATTCGCGTAAAAATTTGATCAAATATAGGCAATTCGGCTACATCTGCCGGCACATAACACCCAATTTGGGCCATGATGACAATCAAAGCTAGTTGACGCATATAAGTACTCTTACCAGACATATTGGGTCCCGTAATGAGTAGAATCTCGTTCTTGTCTTCCATGATTAAGTTGTTGGCAATGTATTTTTCTTTGCCTAACACTTCTTCAACGACTGGATGACGCCCGTTAATAATATTAATGGTTTTCGATTGTGCTGAAATCATCGGTTGCGTGTAATGTTTTTCTTCAGCTATTTCTGCAAACCCTTGATATACATCCAGTTCCGAAATATATTTCGCTAAAACCTGTAATTTTTTGCTGTATTTTTTAACGTGTTCCCGAATTTCAAGGAATAGTTCATACTCAAGCGTCGCTGATTTTTCTTCTGCTTCAAGAATAATTCGTTCTTTTTCTTTTAATTCCGGTGTAATAAAACGTTCTGCATTTGCCAATGTTTGTTTTCGATCGTAAAGCCCTTCTGGCAAATTAGATACATTCGCCTTGGAAACCTCGATGTAATAACCAAAAACGCGATTAAAGCCTATTTTTAGCGTTTTAATGCCGGTTTTTTCCCTTTCGGACTGTTGCAAAGCGGCAATCCATTTTTTTCCATTTGTCATGGCATCCCGATACTTATCTAACGTTTCATTGAAACCATCTTTGATGATATTTCCATCCGTTATTAAAATTGGGGGGTCGTCGACAATCGCTTTTTCAATCAATGCAACGATTTCGGGCATGTCCTCTATTTTAGTGAGCGTATCAGACCAAATGGCATCTTGCGTCGCTTCCAGTATTTGCCTTAAAACAGGTAGCTGTTCCAAGGACCGCTTTAATTGAATCAAATCACGCCCGTTTACGCTACCGAACGAGATTTTTGCCACGAGTCTTTCTAAATCGTAAACAGAGGTCAACGCTTGGCTAATATCCATTCGCTCAAAATAATGGGCTAATAACGATTGCACCTTCAATTGGCGGTTGCGTATATCTTGTTCGTTAATAAGAGGTTTTTCTAGCCACTGTTTCAGCTTCCGCCCGCCCATAGCTGTTTTCGTGCGGTCAATGAGCCACAATAAACTCCCTGTCTTTTGTTGATCTCGGATCGAGGTTGTCAATTCCAGATTTCGACGGGCATACGTATCCATCTTTAAGTACTGATCGGATTGATAGCGAATCGCTTTTTGAATATGGGATAAGCTCCGTTTTTGGGTATGCGACAAGTAACTAATCAAAAGTGTCAATACATCCCGGCAAGGCTGTTCAGCGATGTCTTCCAAAACGGATTCAAGAATTGAATCTGCTACTTTCTCATCATGTCGGGAGATAATGACCCCGAATCGTTCCTGCAACGTTTCAATAAAAGGAAAAGTAGCAACCGCCTGTACAACGATTTCTTTCGCTTGTACCGATTGCACTTCGTTCATTACTGCATCTTCATTTTCTAAAATGGTGACTCGTGTCTCTCCGGTACCAATGTCCGTATAGGCAAAAGCATAACCAGTCTCATGCTTTTCTATCGCGACAAGGTAATTATTTTTTTTACCATCACCATTTGTTTCGTCCATATACGTCCCTGGCGTCAGTACTTGAACAACTTCGCGTCTAACCATGCCCTTTGTTGCCTTTGGATCCTCCATTTGTTCGCAGACGGCAACTTTATGGCCACCGTCAATTAATTTCCGTATGTAATCTTTGGCAGCATGGTATGGTACCCCGCACATCGGAATTGGGTTATCGGCATTTTTGTTACGACTTGTCAGTGTTATCTCAAGAATTTTTGCTGCTTTTATAGCATCTTCATTGAACAACTCGTAAAAATCGCCTAAACGATAAAATAAAAATGAATCAGGGTATTGTTTTTTTATTGCCGTATATTGTTCCATCATTGGCGTTTGTTTCGTTTTTTGTGGCATGCTTTCACCTCAATCAGTTATTGAATCTACTTCGGTTTGTATTTGTTTAAAAAGGAATTGGACAACTTCATTTGCTTCTACCAATGACGCACGATATTGTTGTACCGTAATGTTTTCATCTATTGCTTTATTTAAAGCATTCAATTCATCCAGGGTTTTTTTATAGGCTTCCGGTTTCTCATAATATTCGAAATTGACTAAGTCACGTTGTTTATTTTTTATTTGTTCAATCGTATCTTGAACCCATTTACTCTCTTCCACTTTATTCTCAGCTTTTTGAAATGCAATGATTTCCTCTTTCTGTAACAATAAAGCAATTAATTTGTCTAATTCTTTATTTATGTCAGATTCAATATGGTACTCGTTTACGTTCATTAATAACCACTCCCAAAAGGTCGATCATCATTAATCATGATCGTTTCAATTTTCGTGGCCTTTCCCGAACGATCGTCAATTTCGACATAACAACCACTGAGTAGTTTTCTTCCTTCTTCAGGAATTTCGTGGCGAACTGGAAGTTGTTTTAAGAATTTGTCAAGGATGATATGCGTTTCTACTCCAAGAACACTATCATATGAACCGGTCATTCCAGCATCCGTTAAATAGGCAGTGCCCTTAGGTAGAATACGCGCATCATTCGTTTGGATATGGGTATGGGTACCAACAACAGCTGATACGCGACCATCCAAATACCAACCCATGGCTTGTTTTTCACTTGTTGCTTCAGCGTGGAAATCCACGAATATACACTGTGTTTCTTCACCAATCTCCGCCAGTATTTTATCCATCTTTCGAAAAGGGTCATCCAAATCATTTAAAAAGACACGCCCTTGCATATTGATAACGGCTATTTTAGTCTGATTAATCTGGATGATTTTATACCCTATGCCAGGCGTTCCTTCTGGAAAGTTAGCCGGTCTTATCATTTTTATTTTATCATTTCCGATAAATTCGAAAATATCTCGATTATCCCAAGTATGGTTTCCCATTGTAATTAAGTCGACACCCGTTTGTAAAAATTCTTTATAAATTTTTTCGGTAATCCCACGGCCTCCTGCTGCATTTTCTCCATTAACAATAGTAAATTGTGGGCGGTATTTAGCTTTTAATAAGGGTAAGGATTCAATCAACATTTTTCTTCCTATTGAACCCACTACATCTCCAACGAATAACACTTTCATTTATATATTTGCCTCTTCTCTATTCTTCATTCATTATATTAGTTTAACATAAAAGCGAATAAAATTGGTTCTTGGTTATTTGGTGTTGGTGAAGGAAATGCCCTTCGGCCTACGTGGTTGCTTGTGTGCTGCCGTGGGACCCGCCCGGAGCCTGGAGTCTCCGGGCTTGCAAGACTCAAAGGGATCGTAGACGCTGAAGCGCCAACGATCCCTACTTTCGCATTGCATCCTTGACACGGCCACAAGCAACCACTCCATCCTGCGGGATTTCCAAGAGGAGTACCTACCAACACCATAAAATTTGAGTGAACAAACAGAAAAGACAGGGTTTGCACCCTGCCTCGTTATTTTGCATATTCAATTGCTCTTGTTTCGCGTATAACCGTAACTTTAATGTGTCCCGGATAGTCTAATTCTTCTTCGATTTTTGATTTGATGTCGCGTGCCATCAAAATTGCATGAGCATCATCTACAGATTCAGGTTTCACCATAATTCTGATTTCACGACCCGCTTGAATAGCGAAACTATAATCAACGCCTTCAAATTCGTTCGCAATACTTTCCAATCGTTCCAATCTCCGAATATAATTTTCCAAAGATTCACTTCGTGCCCCTGGACGCGCTGCTGATAGAGCATCAGACGCCGCAACCAAGACAGAAATAACATTGTTTGCTTCTACATCACCATGGTGGGATGCAATTGCATTGACAACAACACCATTTTCTTTGTATCTATGAGCAATTTCTGCACCGATTTCAACGTGAGAACCTTCAATCTCATGATCGAGAGCTTTTCCAATATCATGAAGCAATCCTGCGCGTTTCGCAAGTGTGATATCTTCACCTAACTCGCCTGCCATAATACCGGCCAATTTAGCAACTTCGATACTGTGGTTCAAAACATTTTGACCATAACTTGTTCTGAAATGCATACGACCAAGAATCTTAATTAAATCAGGGTGAATTGAGTGAATACCTACTTCAAAGGTAGCTTGTTCACCAATTTCGCGGATTCGTTCATCCATTTCTTTGCGAGCTTTATCAACAGCTTCCTCAATACGTGCCGGATGAATCCGACCATCTTGAATCAACTTCTCTAATGCCATTTTTGCAATTTCACGTCGGATTGGATCAAAACCACTCAAGACTACTGCTTCCGGGGTATCATCGATAATTAAATCGATTCCCGTTAGCGATTCAAGAGTTCTGATATTACGACCTTCACGTCCGATAATGCGACCTTTCATGTCATCGTTAGGTAAAATTACCACCGATACCGTTGTTTCTGAAACCATGTCAGCAGAGCTACGTTGAATCGCTTGAAGAATAATATTCTTCGCTTTTCTTTCTGCTTCATCCTTGGCTTGTTGTTCAGATTCTCTCACCATGATAGCGCGTTCGTTCGTTAATTGGTCTTCCGTTTCTTTCATGATAATTGCCTTAGCATCTTCTCTTGATAGCGTTGCTACTCGTTCCAGTTCCCTCTGTTGTGATTCGATAATTTCCTGGATTCGATCTTCTTCAGTCACCAATGCTTGCGTGCGTTTAACAAGATTTTCTTCTTTTTGCTCGATAGTTTTTTCACGCTTGGAGAAATTATTATCTTTTCTATCCAAATTCTCTTCTTTTTGGATAAGCCGATTTTCTTGTTTGGTTAGCTCGTTTCTTCTATCGCGCAATTCTGCTTCGATAGCGGAACGATATTTTTGGCCCTCTTCCTTCGCTTCTAACATAGCTTCCTTTTTCTTGTTTTCCGCTTCTCTTTCAGCATTCTCCAAGATTGCCGTAGCTGTGTTATTCGCGCCAGCGATTTCCTTTTCATGACTCGATTTCCGATATGTATACCCGATAACGACACCTAAAATTAAGGCTATGATAGCAGCGAAGGCAACGTACATCCATTCCATCGTTTCACCTCCGTATCTATTCAATTTGTCGTTAAAAATTAAAAATATTTTTTAATATATGCATCCTATTTAAAGAAACATATAATTCAATTCTAAACTTTGTAACCGCTACTGTCAATAAAATTATCCCTCTGCAGCTAGTTTATGAACGAAAAAGACCCCTACTATTAAAAGTAGGAGCCCATATCATACATGTCAGGAAGGAAATTTTTATTAATCTTCCAGGAGTTCTGTTACTTCTTTAGTTTCAGCATCTTCAGGAAGGGCATCTCCAATACCATAGATGGCACGAACCTTGCGATCGATTTCCTCTAACATTTGAGGGTTTTCAATCAAGAAATTCTTAGCATTTTCACGGCCTTGCCCAATTCGTTCATCTTTATAAGAGTACCAAGAACCACTCTTATTGATGATATCATGCTCAGAAGCAATATCGACTACTTCCCCAACACTGGAGATACCTTGTCCGTACATAATATCGACTTCTGCGACCTTAAATGGTGGCGCAACCTTATTCTTAACGACTTTTATTTTGGTACGGTTCCCAATGACATCCGTACCCGATTTAATTTGCTCAGCACGACGAACTTCTAAACGGATAGTGGAGTAGAATTTCAGGGCACGACCACCCGGTGTTGTTTCAGGGTTTCCAAACATAATACCGATTTTTTCACGGATTTGGTTGATAAAAATAGCGATTGTTTTTGTCTTATTGATTGAACCCGATAATTTACGTAATGCTTGGGACATTAAACGCGCTTGTAGCCCCATATGGGAATCTCCCATCTCGCCTTCGATTTCAGCTCGTGGAACTAACGCAGCAACCGAGTCAATAACCACAATATCGATTGCTCCAGAAGAAATTAATGCATCGGCAATTTCCAAACCTTGTTCCCCTGTGTCAGGTTGTGACAAGAGCAACTCATCCACGTTAACGCCAATTGCACGAGCGTATTTTGGATCTAATGCGTGCTCAGCATCGATAAATGCAGCAACGCCACCTTTTTTTTGTGCTTCAGCAATGGCATGGAGGGCTACAGTTGTTTTACCTGAAGACTCTGGTCCGTAAATTTCAATGATTCGTCCGCGAGGGTAACCGCCAACCCCTAATGCAATATCCAAAGCTACAGAACCACTTGGAACTGTGGAGATTTCTGTTTCTACTTTGTCACCCATTTTCATGATAGAGCCTTTACCATATGTACGTTCTATTTTTTTCATTGCTTCATCTAAAGCTTTTTGTCTATTTTCATTGTTATTTGCCATTATATAGCCTCCAAAAGGTTTATTTCGTTTAACTTCATTAGCATAGTAATTTTATAACACTTACCTTAAAAAAGCAAGATAAAAGTGAACAAACGTTCGCTTTTGTTATTCGAGTAGCGAACGTCTTATTAAATCCAGACCCTGCATGACGCTCCGTTCGCGGTTCCCGGTGCGGTTATGCATAAAGCGATATTTTAGCGCTTTTGTATTTTTACCTTTTTGGCTTAACCCGATCCAAACAGTACCAGCAGGTTCTCCTTCTAAAGCTTCCGGACCGGCCACTCCGGTAAAAGAAATAGCAATATCCGTTTGAAATATTTCGCGACAACGATCAGCCATCGCCATTGCACAAGCCTCACTGACAACACCATGTTCTTGAACGATTGCTGCTGGCACACCCAGGACTTCCCTTTTAACGGACTCGTGATATGTCACCATGCCACCCATAAAATAATCACTCGAATTGGGTATCGACACTAAAGTCGATTGGAATAATCCCCCAGTTAAGCTTTCAGCAGCACTAATCGTTTTGTGTTGCTCTTTCAGTAAATTCCCTACCGTTTTGACCAGACTGTTATTATGACCCTCACCATAATAGTAATCGCCTACTATCTCCAAAATTTCTTTTGTTTTTTCAGATAATAAAGCCACACATGAATTTTCATCTGTTCCACTAGCCGTTAAACGCAACGTTACCTCATAATCGCCAGCATAGGGAGCTACCGTTGGGTTGGTTTGACTTTTTATATGATAATCAAGTTTAGTCACCAATTCCGACTCACCAATGCCGTAAAATCTTAAGGTTTTGGATACAAGCGATTGTCTGCTTCCGCCTAAATACTTTTCAAGAAAAGGGAGTATTTCATTGTCAAACATCAAGGTTAATTCCTTCGGCGGTCCAGGCACCAGGAGATATAAATGCTCCCCCTTCTCTATGAACGTCCCTAGTGCGTGTCCATTGCGATTAGGGAAACCAATTCCATTTTCAAAATAAAGCGCCTGTTTTCGATTATTTTCTGTCATCTTACGACCTGAAAGTTCGAAATAGGATTTGATATTTGCGAGTGCCGTGTCATCCAAAATGAGATTTTCTTGCAGATGGTATGCTACCGTTTCTTTCGTCACATCATCCTGGGTCGGTCCTAAGCCACCCGTAAAAATAAGGAGTTCACTCCTTCCTTCCGCAATTGTGATTGCCTCTTTAAGGCGATTGACGTTATCCCCTACAACCGTTTGAAAATAAGCATTAATTCCTAAATCCGCTAAATTTTTCGCTAAATAAGCAGCATCGGTATTGACGATCTGTCCTAATAGTAATTCAGTTCCCACAGAAATGATTTCTGCAATCATAGTACCCCTCCTATACATATATAAGCAAAAAAATTGAATTTCAATTTAAAAAAAGAAAACAATTTTATAAATTGTTTTCTTTTGATAACTTGATTAATTATTGAATGAGTCGGCAAATATTTCTTTGTTTTTGATGAAGTAATCGACACCAGAGTAAATCGTGAACAGGAGGCATAGGTATAACATAATTGAAGCAAAAGGAATACCTAACCCTTCAAATGGAAGATTATCCAGAAAAAGTAAAATTATCGCCAACATTTGTGTCGCGGTTTTAATTTTCCCTGGCCACGCTGCTGCCATAACTTCTCCTCCGGTTACCAACAACAAACGTAATCCTGTTACTGCTAGTTCTCTACAGATGATAATAGCCACAACCCAGGCTGGTGCCAATCCTTTTTCCACTAAAACAATAAATGCAGTGGCTACCAGCATTTTATCTGCTAATGGATCTGCAAATTTACCAAAGTTAGTGACAATGTTGTCTCTGCGTGCAATATAACCATCCAACCAGTCCGTGAAACTGGCAACTGCAAAAACGATGGTCCCAATTAATTCTGCAGTCGTGAAAGTTGATCCCCAGATTGAAATCATTCCCCAATCCAGGGGAGCTACCATCAATACGATAAATAATGGAATCATAAATATTCGTAAGACGGTTAGTTTGTTTGGTAAATTCAAAATAAAAATCTCCTTACTACTTAACTACTCAAGATTAAAAATGAGTGTTTGTGTTTGATTTGTTTGGTAATCATCCGGCAAGGTAACAGAAGTATCTCCGAATTTAATCGTAGTAGAAGGTAAGTAACCTACTCGGATAATAATTTGATTTACTCCCTCTGCTAATTCTTCCGTTTGAGTCGTTCCACCAGGAATTGTTCCTTCGAAAATAGAATTATTTCCATCAGTAGTGACAGATACCCAAGAGCTTCCAGTGTTATTAACTTCGATTGCGAGCGTATTTGGTAAGTCCAATCCTGTTATTATATAGGTCGGTGAATCTGCTTCTTCGGTGGATGCTGTAATAACCGTTCCCGCTTGAGGAACTTCCACTTCTTCGCTACTCTCAACGCTTTCTGAACTTTCAGCAGAAGATTGAGCCACTTGCTGAGATTGGGATGAAGGCACATCATTAGAATCAGCCCCATTCCCTTTCATATAAAAGGTATAAAACCAAATAGAACCTAAAATAAATAAGAACATCAGTACTAATAAAAAGGTTGGCAAACTATTTTTGGCATCATTACTATAAATGAATTTTTTTTCGCGTGAAGAGCGTTTCAGTTCCGAACGCGTAGGAAGGGACCTTTCTTTTGGTTCCTGCAAATCCTGATAGGAATATCCCCTGCCTATTTCGTCATTCAAAGTTATACCTACAACATCAGCATATTGGCGAATAAAATTGCTGACAAAGAATTCACCTGGAAGATCTTCCAATCTGTTTTCTTCAATAGCAATTAAATAGCGTTTTTGGATCTTAGTCAGCTGTTGCATATCGTCTAAAGTATAACCCTTTTTTTTCCGTGCTTGCTTCAAGCGATTTCCGACATGAGTTGGTTCATCCATTCCCGACACCACCTATTCTCACTTTGAAGTAATTATATCATAATTACTTTCAGGGAAAAATATCTTGCTATTTTAGCCAGCCACCACTAACCGTAAGGGTTTGACCAGTCATATAAGCACTCTCTGGTTTGAGTAACTGTTGCACCCAAAAACTTATTTCCGATGCTTCTCCAAGCCGCCCCATAGGAATTTCACTCTTCAAGTCTAAAAGCTCATCCCCAGAATAGTGACTATTCATCTGGGTATTAATGGCACCGGGGCTTACTGCATTTACTGTAAGCCCCCAGCTCGCAACTTCTTTGCTGTACGCTTTAACAAAAGCAATTTGGGCGCCTTTCACTGTGCTATAAAAAACCTCATTGCTGCTACCCATTTCCCCATAGATGGAACTTATAAAGACAATCCGCCCGTTTTCAGTTCTATGAATTTTTTCTTGGACCGCTTGCGCAATTAAAATAGGAACCTTAACATGCATGTTCCACAAATAATCCATGCTTTCCGGCGTCAAGTCACGCAGTAAGCCAAATTCTGTTGTGCCATGTGCAAAAACAAGTGCATTCAAGGAAAACAATTGATTCTTTAATGCTGACACAGCAGTAGCGTCACTCAAATCTGCTTGAACAAGAAAAAACTCTTGCTTTGGAAAAGATTGCTCCAATTCTTTTAATAACTGGATAACTTTTTGTTTATTGGAGTGATAATGTAAGTACAAAGACCAACCATCTGCTGCCAATGACTGACATATACTGAAGCCAATATCGCCAGAGGCTCCAGTAACTAGTGCAATCTTCATGCTTATTTCCCTTTCTTCGGCTTAATGATAAAGGTACTCATAACTTGGTCTTTAATATAATGTTCAGCAAAATTGGATAAATCAGCTAAAGTTAGAGCTTCAAGACGTTCGATACGGTTGAACATCTCGATTCCATTGAAATATAAATAGCCATACTGGTTCGAAATATACTCCAATGAATTAAATGCCTGTAACTGTTCGCCTATGAAAGCACGTTTTAATAGTTCAAAATTTTCAACGTTAAAACCAGAATCTTTTTTCCAGTTCAACAAAATGTCTTTCCAGGCTTTTAAAACTTTTTCTGGTTCATTTGTGTCAACTTCCATAGCCATAAAATTGAAACTACGATCAATATTAAAATTATAGCCAAAACTATCATCCAGAATACCTTCATCATAAAGAAGATTAAAATTGTCAGATCCTCTACCAAAAAGTAATTCCATTAATAAGGAACCTTTCAAATAATAGTTATCTGCTTCATTCCCGCTGACTTGATTATTCAATCCCTTGACACCCAATATCACTTTTGGTCGTTTAACATCCATTTCCATTTCGCCATGCGGCTTAATATCAGCGACTGTCTCAGAGGGCATAAAGCGGATAATATGTTCTTCATCCGGAAACTTTTTCATGTCTTGATTGGATTTAATAACCGCCATCGTTTCCTCAACCGGGAAATTACCAATAATAACAAGATTCATATTTGACGGATGGTAGAAAGTATCATAACAAGATTGTAAAATCTCAGGTGTAATGGCCTGGATACTATCCGTTGTTCCAGCAATATCAATAGAAAGAGGATGTTTGGGATACATATTTTTTAATAGTCCATAAAACAAACGCCAGTCCGGATTGTCTTCGTACATCTGGATTTCTTGTGCAATAATCCCCTTTTCTTTTTCTGTTCCTTCTACAGTAAAATGGGGATCCTGAACAAAATCCAATAAAGTTTCCACATTTTCTTTTACCATGCTTGTGGCCGAAAATAAATAACTTGTCCGTGTGAATGATGTGAATGCATTGGCGGATGAACCTAATTTAGCGAAATCATCAAATGCATCATGATCATCGCCTTCAAAAAGCTTGTGTTCCAGAAAATGAGCAACGCCATCTGGCACTAACAATTCTGAATCGGATTGCAAGGGTACAAAGTGATTATCAATGGAACCAAAATTCGTCGTCATGATGCCGTAAGTTTTGGCAAATCCGGATTTTGGAATAAGGATGACTTGTAACCCATTCGCTAGTTTTTCTTGATAAACAGTTTCATCTAAAAGAGGATATTTAACTTTATACATTTTCCTGTTCCTCCCCTTTCAAAAAGAATATGGCTTGTAATTTCATTTGTTTTGCAATATTAACAATGTCTTCATGCGTTACCTCATTTACCGCTTGTAACCATTCATCATCAGAAATGTTTTTTCCAGTGAGAAGTTGGTTGGAGTATATTTTGCTTAATGCTGCCGCTTGACTGTCGTCGTTTTGTTTGTATTGATTGATAAGCATATTTTTAGTCTGGTTTATCAAATCATCAGAAAAATCACCAGCTTGCATATCTTCAAGCTGTGCCAATACAATTTTTTCTACCTGGTCTTTTTTCTCAAAAGCGATACCTGTTGAAACGACCATTGTACCTCGAATATAGTCCAAATAACTTGAAGCAGAATAAGCCAAACTTTCTTTTTCTCTCACATTTTGGAATAGCTTAGAATGTGGGAAACCACCGAAAAGGCCGTTAAATACCATGCCTGCGTAATATTCAGCATTACCATAGTGAGCGGGCGACTTGAAACCAAAAAGCAGTTTTCCTTGAGTGACATCAGAATAATGTTCTACTTTAGCAATTTCCGGACGCAGGTCTAAATCGAAGAATGGTCCAATCGGCAAGGGATCCCGGTCGGTTAGCGTTTGATTGTTAATTGCTTTGACAATTCTTTCGTTATCGACATCACCGGACACATAAATATCAACTGAATCATTTTTCAACATATTTTGGTAAGTTTGGTAAATGGATTCGCTTGTATTCATTTCCAAGAATTCTTCTGAACCCATCCCAAGGTAGGCTTGGTCAGTACCTTCAAATAACGTTTCATTTAGTTTGATATTAGCAAACTTGCCTTTGTCATCTTCCAGTGAGTTGAAATAATGTGCTAAATTAATTTTTTCTCGGTTAAAGGTCGGTTCATGAAAAGTAGCGTTTTCAACATTTGGGTTGAAAATAATTTCTTGTAAAAAAGCAACGCCTTCTTCCAGTAAAGTTTCATCTCCACCAATATAACGATCATTAACAATTTTAAGTCGGAATGAAAGAACATGCTGGGTGCCATAACGTTGCGAAGAAGAGCTTAATGAAGCCCCATATAACCACGACATCTGATTATCCAGCGCTTTTTGTGATGGGTATTTCTTTGAATTTGTAACCAGTACATTTTTTAAGAGCGTGCGGGCCGTTGCTGTTGCTGGGTTATAGTTAGCCCTGAATTTGTATTCGATTAATATTGTTTTAAATTTGTTTGTAGATTGGATATAGGCTCCTACACCTTTTGCTAATTGTAAGTCCATATGTTCACTTCACTTCCTCGATTTACACAATATAAGAAAACTATACTCTAATTTAAGTGCTTTTACAAACTTGAAAAATCCTGAATAACGAAAAAACGCCCCGTTTCCGGGACATTTTTTCGTTATTCAGACTTATTTTGTTTTGATATATGTTGTCCCGTTTGCTGCCGGGCCTTTTGATTTTCCAATAAAGCCAACTAACACAACAATCGTTAACACATAAGGCAATACGAACAAGAAAACGTTCGGAATGTCTTTGATGACTGGAATGTAGTTCCCGATAACACTCAAACTTTGAGAGAACCCAAAGAATAGAGCGGCACCCATAACACCAATTGGATTCCATTTACCAAAAATCATCGCTGCCATTGCTATAAATCCTTGTCCAGCAATCGTTGCATGTGAGAAGTTTAAAGAGATTGATTGTGCAACAACCGCACCACCGATACCACCCATCAGACCAGAAATCATGACACCCGCATAACGCATCATGTATACATTGATTCCCAATGTATCTGCAGCTTGTGGATGCTCACCAACAGAGCGTAAACGCAAACCAAACGATGTACGGAAAATAACGAAGTAGCTAATAAAAGCTACAAATATACCCAAATATGCAACACTCAACGTGTTAGTAAAGAAGATACGTCCGATGACTGGAATATCTTTCAAAATTGGGAAACTTGTTTTTCCAAAGTTACGTACGATAAAGTCAGTTTGGCCACGACCATCATAGAGAACTTTCGTCAAGAAAAGTGCCAAAGCAGGAGCAAGTAGATTAAGAACCGTACCTGAAATGATGTGGTCAGCGCGTAAATTAACGGTTGCCAAAGCATGGATCAAAGAAAACAGAACTCCTACGATCCCACCGACCAATAAGCCTATCCAAGGTGTAGCAGTACCAAAAGTACCCGCATATGAGAGGTTAAAGACAATGGATGAAAAAGCTCCCATTACCATAATCCCTTCAATACCAACGTTAACGATCCCACTACGTTCAGAGAAGGTTCCACCTAGACCGGCAAAAATAAGTGGTGCAGAATATACTAATGTGTTCGAAACGACAAGTGTTAAAATGCCAATGATATCCATCTACGCCACCTCTTTCTTTTCAGTCTTTTGAAGTTTGGAAAGCAATAAGCGGATTATGTAATTTGCCCCAACAAAGAAAATGATCAAGGCAATAACAATATCAACGATTTCGTTTGGTGTTCCCGCAGCCAATGGCATTGTTGTTCCACCAGTCTTCATGACACTAAATAGTAAAGCAGAGAAAAGAATACCAATTGGATTACTCGAACCCAATAACGCTACTCCCATTCCGTCGAAACCAATTTGGGGAATACCACCTTGAACAAAGATGTTTTGGAAATTTCCAAGACCTTCCATTGTTCCACCTAAACCAGCTAAAGCTCCACTCATCAACATCGCCATTACAATATTTTTCTTTGCATTCATACCTGAGTATTCCGCCGCATCTGCATTCAAACCGACCGAACGTAATTCAAATCCGAATGTCGTTCTATTAATGAATACCGATACGATAAACACCATAACGATTGCAATGAAAATACCCATATGAAGGGTCGAATTATTAGTAATACTTGTTAAAAACGGAATACGCATACTTGCATTTTCCACAATTCTTTCAGTTGAATCTCCGACTTCTACCATGTAAGTACGAATGATGTGATTCACAATGTGATAAGAAGTATGATTCAACATAATTGTTACAATGACTTCACTCGTGTCAAAGTAAGCACGCAAGAATCCAGCAATACCAGCCCAAATTGCTCCGGCAATCATTCCGGCAATAACTGCAAGTGGCAATAGAATTAGCTTGGGTAACCCGGGGAATGTTTGTGCAACCAAGATAGATGCAAACCACCCCATCAGTACCTGCCCTGAAAGCCCAATATTAAAGAATCCAGCCGTATTTGCGACAGCAAAACCCAAACCAATTACAATCAGAGGCGCTGCCATTCGAAGTGTTTGACCAATATAGAACGGGTTGGACACTGCTCCACGGAACATAGCGACATATCCAGCGACTGGATCATACCCAAATGCTAACATTAAAATAGCTCCCACGATGACTCCCAGTACAACAGAAAGCAATGGAATTGCTAAAGTCTGGAATCTTTTATTCGTGTATAAATTACTCATGTCCGATTCCCCCTTCCGGTTGTTTATGTCCCAATTCTTCCCGTGCTTTCTCAAGAGAACTACCCGTCATTAACAAACCTAGCTCTTGTTCACTTGTTTCGGATGGAGTAACTTCTGCTACGATATTCCCTTCGTACATTACCACAATACGGTCGGAAACATTTAATATTTCATCCAATTCAAAACTCATCAAAATTACAGCATTGCCTTCATCACGGTGGTTAACCAAACGCTTATGAATAAATTCAATGGCACCTACGTCCAATCCACGGGTCGGCTGTGCTGCAATCAACAAACTCGGATCACGATCAATTTCGCGAGCAATAATCGCTTTTTGTTGGTTACCACCAGATAAAGAACCAGCAGTAGATTTCTCGCTCTGAGTACGAACGTCAAACTCCTGGATTAAACGAATGGCATAAGCATCCATTTCGTTCTCATTCAAGAAATAATTATGGCTAAATGGTTCATGATAGTAACTTTGTAGTGCAATGTTTTCTGAGAGCGTCATCGGCAAGATTAAACCATGACGTTGGCGGTCTTCTGGTATGTGACCGACGCCGGTTTCTGTAATCTTCCTTGGCTGCAAATTCGTAATTTCTTTGCCGTTTAATTTAATTGTTCCACTTTCAACCTTACTTAGGCCTGTAATAGCTTGAATTAATTCTGATTGGCCATTTCCATCAATCCCTGCAATCCCAACAACCTCTCCTGCTCTAACAGTTAGGTTTAGGCCACGAACTGCTTCCAAACCGCGACTTTCTTTAACGGTTAGATTGGTTACTTCCAAGACTGTTTCTTGTGGATTTGGTGCAGTTTTGTCTGTTTTAAAGATAACAGAGCGTCCTACCATCATATCTGCCATTTCCTGTTTGGACGTATTTGCAACATCTACAGTGTCGATACTCTTACCTTTACGGATAACCGTAACGCGGTCAGCAACTTGTTTAATTTCATCTAACTTGTGAGTGATTAAGATGATTGATTTACCTTCGGCAGCTAAACCTCTCATGATAGACATTAATTCCTCAATTTCCTGTGGTGTTAACACCGCTGTTGGTTCATCAAAAATAAGAATGTCTGCCCCGCGGTAGAGTGTTTTTAAAATTTCTATCCGTTGCTCCATTCCCACAGAAATGTCTGCCACTTTGGCGGTTGGATCAACATATAAATGATATTTTTCAGATAATTCCTTTATCGTGTGTGCAGCTTCTTTTTTATTCAAAATACCAAATCGTGTTGTTTCCTTGCCAAGAATAATGTTCTCTGTGACTGTGAAGTCTTTGACTAACATAAAATGTTGATGGACCATTCCGATTCCGATTTTATCGGCCACAGATGGTGAAGAAATTTTTTCTTCTTTGCCATTCACTTTGATAATCCCACTTGTCGGTTGCAATAAGCCGGAGAGGATATTCATCAACGTGGATTTTCCTGCTCCATTTTCACCCAAGAGAGCATGGATTTCACCTTTTTTGACTTTGAGATTGATGTTGTCGTTGGCTTTGAAATTTCCAAAAGCTTTCGTAACATTGATCATTTCGATCACGTAGTTTTCCTCAACCATGCGTCTTCCTCCTTTTTAAGTAACTTAATTAATTACAGTTACTTTATTATACTGTAACTCTTTATCGCAAACCATACAGAACCTCCTAAGAAATTAATGATAATTTTTACCAGAACATTAGAAAAAGAGGGTTGAGACTTTGCCCAAACCCTCTAACGTTCGTATGTTTGCCTGAAAACAATTATTCAGGTTTTTCAGGTACTTCAATTTCTCCGTTGATAACTTTTTGTTCTGCTTCACGGACTGCTGTTAAAGCTTCTTCAGACAACACACCGTCAGTCAAGCTAACACCTGCTTCAGCTAGACCCAATACTTTTGTTTGGTTCGCTGGGAATTCACCGTTCATAGCCAATGTTGCGATTTCATGAGCAGCAACACCTACACCTTTAACAGTAGAAGTCAAAGTCAATTCACGTTCTTCACCATCAACTTGAACTTTACCTTCTTCTTGTTGGTCGCGGTCAACACCGATAACATAAATTTCACGGCTTGGATCTGCAGTTACGATATCACGTGCTTCAGCAAAAACCCCGTTACCTGCGTTTCCAGCTGCTTGGTAAATGATGTCTGCGCCATTTGAGTACATACCGTTTGCAATTGATTTAGCTTGAGCAGCATCTGCAAAGCTACCAACATATTGAACAGTTACTTCAATTTCTGGATTTACGTATTCAACCCCTGCAAGGAACCCAGCGTGGAAACGGTCGATAACAACGCCTTCCATACCGCCGACAAATCCTACATGGTTTGTCTTAGTTGATTTAGCAGCTGCGACACCCGCCAAGAATGCTGCTTCGTTGTCTGCAAATGTTACAGACGTTGTATTTTCTCCCTCGATTACATCGTCAATAATCGCGAAGTATGTATCTGGGTAATTATTTGCTGATTCTTGCACGGCATCTTTCAAAAGATAGCCTACACCGAAAATAACGTCAAAACCGTTGTTAACGCCAGTAGTGATGTTTGTGATAAAGTCTGATTCGTTTTCAGATTGAATATATTCATATCCGTCAACGCCTTTTTCTTTACCGTTTTCTTCACCCCAAGCAGTTAAACCTTCCCATGCACTTTGGTTGAAGGATTTGTCATCCACGCCACCCATGTCAGTTACCATCGCAACTGAAAAATCGTCGTTTGATGATGCACCATCTGTTGATTCAACCGAGCTAGCACCTTCATCTACTCCTGATGATGCTTCTTCGCCTTCACTGCCACATGCAGCCAATAGGACACTTGCACTTAAACCCAAAGTCAATAAGCTTACCAATTTTTTCTTATTCAATGTAAACCCTCCATTTTGAGTGAATTCACTCGATTTTTGCAAGTACATGTCTCGCTTAAGTCAACAATATCATAGTTTTGAAATTAAGGAAATATATGAGTAACAAATTTCATCTAAATTTCATTTATGGAGCGGTAACCTTCGGAATGTAAACTCTTACCTTTAAAAATCACTTTCAATTTCCGAACTTTCACCCAACATTTCCAAAGTAATGTTAACCTTCCTTGGTTTGCTACCGTCGGCTGGTCCTACATAACCACGCGCTTCCATATCATCGATAATGCGTGCAGCCCGGTTGTACCCAATTCGGAATTTACGTTGTAACTTAGAAATGCTGGCTGCATCTTCTTCAATAATGAATTCTAAAGCAGGTTGGAAAAACTCATCTTCCGGTTCATCAGATTGGACCGGGGCTGCATCTAATTTCATCATTTCTTCGGAATAGTTTGGTTCTTGTTGCTCTTTCACAAAAGTAACAATGTTTTCTACTTCCGAATCCGATAAATAAGCACCTTGGACGCGTTTGGGCTTATTTTCACCCATCGGACGGTAAAGCATATCACCACGGCCCAACAGTTTTTCGGCTCCAGCCCCGTCTAATATAGTACGGGAATCAATGGAGCTTGAAACAGCAAATGCTATCCGCGACGGAACGTTGGCTTTGATGATACCGGTAATGACATCCACACTCGGTCTTTGGGTTGCCAAAATCATATGAATGCCGGCTGCCCTTGCCATTTGTGCCAAACGTGTGATAGCGTCCTCGACCTCATTACTCGCTACCATCATCAAGTCAGCTAACTCATCTACGATAACCACAATATAAGGCAAGGTCGGATTGTTCTCCCCTTTTTCAACATTGTAATCAAGAATCAATTCATTGTAGCCATCTATATTTCTCATGCCTGTACCAGCAAACAATTCATACCGGCGCTCCATCTCAGCCACTACTTTGTGCAGCGCTTGGGCCGCTTTTCTAGGATTCGTAACAACCGGTGTCAGTAAATGAGGGATGCCATTGTAAACGTTCAGTTCAACTTTTTTGGGATCGATCATCATCATTTTGACTTCATTCGGTTTTGCTTTCATTAAAATGCTGACAATAATACCATTGATACTGACAGACTTCCCACTACCTGTAGCGCCAGCAATCAACAAGTGAGGCATTTTCGTTAAATCAGCATATTGAACGGCTCCCGAAATATCTCGTCCAAGCGGAACTTCCAAAAGTTTATCATTGTTATGGTTCCGTTCAATCACACTACGAAACGATACTGTACTGACCTCACTGTTTGGAACCTCAATTCCAATAAAGGATTTACCAGGAATAGGAGCTTCTATACGGATATCTTTCGCTGCCAAAGCCAGCGCTAAGTCATCTGCCAAATTTACAATTTTACTCACTTTAACCCCTACGGCTGGTTGAATCTCATACTTTGTGACTGCTGGGCCCAAATTAGCTTTGCGAACTTTGGCATCCACCCCGAAACTAGCAAATGTATCCTCTAACTTTTTGACATTTTTCTCGATAATTGAATATTCACTCGATTGGTCTACTGGAGGCAAATCCTTCAACAACGTTACCGGTGGCAAATGATAATCCCGATTTTCCGCCTCAGCCTCAATTTCAAAGTCCAGTATTCCTTCATTATCATCTTCTTCATTTTCTGATGGATTTTCGGCGATTGGTTCAGCCTTTCCTTGTTTAGGCTGCACTTTCTTACTCTCCATGTATTTAGCCAAATCATCATCACTTTGATAACTATCGATTGTCAATTGAACATTTTCCGCTTTATCCCCAATATCAGATGTTTGTGTTTGCCCTTCTTCTTCCATCGGTTTCTTAATTCTATTTTTAGCTTTGCTTAACCAATCATTTTTTACCGTTTCAATAGGAGCCTCATCTTCTGGATAACTTTGTTTCGCATGACTCTCGACAATCACCGCTTTTCCTTCTTCGCTTGTTTCCAAACTTTCTTTCAATGTGTTTACGCCAGATTTAAACATCGCTGTGATCGGTCGCGTGACTTGTTGTAAAAAGCCTCCAACTGTCGTGGCCACAAGCCTGACCCGATCCATTACATCCTTCATAGTAAATCCAAATAAGATACACAGCCCCAAGAATATTAATAAGGCCGCCACTGCATAAGTTCCCCATTGCGCGAATAAGAAATGACTTGCTGAATAGAATGTTGCACCAACCATTCCACCACCCATAATGCCGGAAATTGTACCGGCACGCATGTCAGCCAAAAACCGCATCAAGGTGACCTGAAAGATGGAACCTTCCGTATCCATGACATGCTGAAAGGTTCTGGCATGAAGGATAATCATAAAGGCCAGTAATAATATTATGCCTGAATAAACAAAATTCTTTTTCAAACGTGGTTCTCTCCCCATTATTAAGAGGTACAACCCATATATACCAAATAAAGAAAGTGGGATTTGATATATTTCCCCAAAAAAGAAGCGGAAGAAATTGGCAAATAATATCCCCATGAACCCCAGGTGACTTAATCCCAGGACCGCCGCAAAAACGAACAATAAACCAATTAATTCATGGGAGAGTCCATTCGTTTTTTTCTTACGTCTATTTGTTTTCGACTTTGTTGTTTTAGGTCTTGCCACACGATTCACTCTTTTCTGATAAAAATCTCTTATGCTGCTTCATATTATAACACTATTATAACCTAATATTTAGACTTACTTATAAGGAAACAGAAAACAGCAAGCGACTAAATAGTCGCCTTGCTGTTTTCTGTTTCAATCACATTCTCATTTTCCAACAATAATAACCCATAATATATTTGGATATCGTCTTCACAAGATTCACAATAAACGGAATCCTCTTCCGACCAAAAGGCTGTTAGATAATTATGTTTTGATTTTTTGAACGGGTAACGAGCAGACAATTCAGCACTTTTTTCTTCATATAATTTTAGTGCTTCTTCAAATGATAAAAAGGACGCTTCAAAAACGACCAAAGATTTCCAATCCTGGAAAAACCACCATGGTTCGTATTCACCTTTCATCATATATACCTGATACATAAGCAACCCTCTTTCGAATAGACAAAATTGACGACAACAGTAATAATGAGTACACTGAAAATATATCAAACTTGGTAGCACGAAGGAAATTTTTTGCTTTGAAAGGAGCTATGGTCATGAAAAAGGTGACAATTAATGTACGAGGCCGTGTTCAAGGTGTAGGATTCCGATATAATACTAAAGCACTAGCAGATAGACTCGATGTGTACGGAACCGTAAAAAATGAAATGGACGGTTCAGTATTTATTCAAGCAACCGGCTCGCAAGAAAATATTGATCATTTTATTAAGCTACTGGAAAAAGAAAAACCCCCTTTTTCAAGCATAGATTCGCTGATTGTTAACGAAAAATTAGATTTGCCGGATTTCACCTCATTTAAGGTTATTTATTAAGTAACTATTGAGATTTCCTCAATTTTCTTGGTGAGCATTGAAATTAACCCTTCTGTAAGTTATAGTTAAAAGCGATTGAAATTAAAAAAAAGGAATGTTGATATGAAAATAAGCAAAAAAATCTTGTTTTCAGCGCAAATGCTTGCATTGGTTACACTGTTAACCGGTTGTATGCAATACGATGAAAATAAAAATCCTACTGGGTTCATTTATGATTACTTAGTAGTGCCTACAGGAAATGCGATTGTATGGCTTGCAGAATTGTTGGGTGGAAATTATGGCCTAGCTATTATCGCCATAACAATCATCGTTCGTGTCTTGATTATGCCACTTAACTTCAGTCAAATGAAGAAGTCCATGATACAACAAGAAAAAATGAAGTACATCAAGCCGGAATTGGAAGACATCCAACGCCGTCAAAAAGAAGCAACGACACAAGAGGAAAAAGCAGAAGTCTCTCAAGAAATGATGATGCTCTACAAGGAAAATAACATCAGCATGACCGGTGGTGTAGGTTGTTTACCAATCTTAATCCAAATGCCTGTTTTTACTGCGATGTACCAAGCGGTTAATTTGACACCTCAAATTGCCGAGAGCACTTTCTTGGGTATTAATTTAGGAAATCCAAGTCCTATGCTAGCTATTCTTGCCGGTGTTTCCTATTATTTCCAAAGCCGTATTTCCATGCAAGGTATGCCGGAAGAGCAACAAGCACAAATGAAATCCATGATGTTCATGAGTCCATTGATGATTTTATTCTTCTCATGGTCATCTCCAGCAGGTCTTGCTCTCTACTGGTTAGCAGGTGGTATCTTTGCAGTTGCCCAAACCTACTTGCAAAATCAATTGATTAAACCTCGTATCAAAGCTGAAGTTGCCGCTGAAATGGAAAAAAATCCCATTAAACGTCCAATTAAAACAGCTAAACCGGTAGCAAAGCCAGCAGTAAAACCTGCTAAAACTTTGTCTGCTTCTCAACAGTATAGCAAAAAGAATACAGGTAGAAACGCCGGAAAACAGCAACGCAAATAGAAAATTATTGACAAAAAGCCATTTCTCATCAGAGAAATGGCTTTTTTTAATATTCCCGTTCAATTGTATTGCGTTCTCTTTTAGAAGTTTCGATAAAAGGAAGTTGAATGCGAAAAACAGTACCGTGGCCTAAAGCACTTTCCACTGAAATATCCCCTTTATATCCCTCTAAAAGTTCTTTCGCAATCGACAATCCTAAACCATGCCCGCCTTTTTCACGCGAACGCGCCTTATCGATACGATAAAACCGATTAAAAACTTTCTGTTGGTCTTCTTGCGACATTCCCTCACCGAAATCTTGAATAGCGATTTGAATTTTCATTAAGGTTTCTGAAATGGAAATATGTATTTCTTTTCGATTCGTTGAATACTTAACAGCATTATCCAACAGAATTACCAATATTTGCTCCAAATGATTTCGATAAATTTTTACAGTTCGTTCTTCGCTCAGGTCATCGTCAAGAAAGAAATTAAAATCCGGATAAAGGATTTCAAAATTATGGAAAATTTGGGTGACCACATCACGGACTTGTGTCGTTTCATTTTGGTAGTGATCTTGTACTTGTTCAGCCCTTGATAGATCAAGCATTTCCTGTACCAAAGTTTTCATCCGCGTAATTTCATTCAATGAAGCTTTCAGCGATTCATCCAATACTTGCGGATCATCCTTGCCCCATCGATTAAGCAACTTCAAATGCCCTTCCACTATCGCAGTCGGTGTCCGCAGTTCATGCGAAACATCTTCCACGAACTGTTTTTGCTGGGTGACATATTTCCCCATTTTGTCCAATAAGGTGTTTATTTGAATGGATAAATCGGTCAATTCGTCTTCTTGGCGAGATTTGTTTACACTCAGTCTTGTTTCGGATAAATTGTCTTCTGTGATTTCGTACATTGTATCCGCCATTTGTTTAATGGGACGGAAAAACAATTGTGCAAAACCGTATCCTAATATAATGGACACTACAATTCCGATTAAAATAATCAGAAAAACGAGTTTATTAACCGATGCCATCAATTCATGAAAATCATACAAACGGAAAAAAACCTGCACATATCCTCTTAAAACTGAATTTGTTGGACTGACAATAGTGTCCCCCCCAACAAACCCTTCACGGCCGTTGAATTTGGTTTCTTCAAAATAATAACCAGAATTTCTGTTAAAGACAGAATTATTCTGTCTTGATTGATACAGCAAATCCCCGTCGCCATTAAATATCCGGATGACAATACCCTTATCTGTCAACTCTTCTAAATAAGGGACATTCCCCACCTTCACTACACCACGTGAGTTTGTAGAGACAGAGATTTTTTCAATTAAACTTTCCACATTATCACGGGTTAAACGTGTTTCTATTTGCCCAAACGTATCGGACATTTCAGTAACAAAAGCTTGTGCATCACGCTTTTCTTGTTCATATAAGCGGCTTCTGAATCCACTCAAAAGAATGGAAGGGACCAATAAAAAAATTAAAGCAAAAGCAATTGTTAAGCGAAAACCCCATTTCCAGCGAATGGATTTGGGGCTAATTTTTCTTCTGTTCGGCATATAAGTCACCTATTTATTCTAGTTCGAAGAGCGCATTACGTAACCTGTACCACGAACTGTCTGGATGTAGCTATCTTTTCCTGCAACGTCTATTTTATTACGTAAATAACGGATATAGACATCGACAACGTTTGTTTCAACTTCAGACTTGTAACCCCAAACTTTGTTGAGGAGCACTTGACGGGATAAAACGACATTAATATTTTCCATCAAGATTAACAACAGCTCGTATTCACGCTTTGTAAGCTCAATCTGCTCTTCACCGCGCTTAACAATACGATTTTCTTTTTCGATAACTAAATCGCGGTAAGAGACTGTTGTCTGTTTTACCTTACGTTGTTCTTCTTCAATGTCGATACGACGCAACAAAGCCCGAATACGAGCCAATAACTCTTCGATTGCGAATGGCTTGACAATATAGTCATCTGCCCCATGATCAAGACCTGATACACGGTCAATAACTGAATCGCGCGCAGTCATAATAATAATTGGAACATTTTTAATCGGTCGTAGACGGCGGCATACTTCAATACCGTTTAATTCCGGTAACATTAAATCTAAAAGAATCAAATCCCAATCTGAATCTAAAGCAGCTTCCAAGCCTGTACGGCCATTGTAGCAAATTTCGGTTTCATAACCTTCGTGCTTTAATTCCAATTCAATAAAACGGGCCAGATTCTTTTCGTCTTCAATGATCAAAATACGTTGGTTCTCTTTTTTCTCCATAGAAGTCTCCCTTTTCATCTCAATAAATATTATACGTTTGTAATTAAATTCTGTTTTCATTCTAACACATTTCCAATGAAATTCGTATCAGAATCATAAACATTCAAAAAAACAGCGGACGGCTGATGCCATCCGCTGTTTTGAGGGCAATGATTAGTCTTGTGGAACTTCTATTTCTTGATCCCATTCGAAGTGATAAGCGCCTGATTTATCAGTACGTTCGTATGTGTGGGCACCGAAATAGTCACGTTGTGCTTGAATAATATTAGCAGGAAGTGTTTCTGCACGATAAGAATCAAAATAAGCAATTGCAGATGAGAGAGTCGGTACCGGAATACCTGCTGTAACTGCCGTTGCAACAACTTTACGAACAGATTTGTTGTACTCTTTCGTGATGTCAGTGAAATATTCATCTAGCAACAAGTTGTTTAATTCAGGGTTTTTATTATATGCATCTGTAATATTTTGAAGGAAACGGGCACGAATAATACAACCTGCACGCCAAATTTTAGCGATTTCGCCATATTGCAGATTCCAGTCATTTTCCTCACTTGCAAAACGCATTTGTGAAAAACCTTGTGCGTAGCTCATGATTTTGCTGAAATACAAAGCTTGACGAATGCTCTCCAGAAATTCTGCTTTATCAACTGCAGGTTGCTCTTCTACTGAAGGCAAAATCTGACTTGCAGCTACACGCTCAGATTTCAATGCGGAAATGAAACGGGCAAATACAGATTCTGTAATTAAAGGAAGTGGAACACCCAAGTCAAGCGCACTTTGTGAAGTCCATTTACCAGTTCCTTTATTACCAGCACGGTCAAGGATAACATCGACCATCGGTTTCTCTGTTTCTGGATCATACTTTGTCAAGATGTCAGCTGTAATATCAATTAGGTAGCTGTCTAGTTCACCTTCGCTCCACTCTTTAAATACTGCAGCAATTTCTTCTACACTCATTTTCAAGAAGTTGCGCATTAAGTCGTAAGATTCTGCAATTAATTGCATATCGCCATACTCAATGCCGTTATGAACCATTTTTACATAATGTCCAGCACCGTCATTACCGATATATGCTACACACGGCGTACCATCTTCAGCTTTAGCAGCTATTTTTTCTAAAATCGGGGCTACCAATTCGTAAGCTTCTTTTTGTCCGCCCGGCATAATGGAAGGTCCCTTCAATGCGCCTTCTTCTCCACCCGATACACCCGTTCCAATGAAGTTTACACCAGAGTTCTCCAATTCTTTATTACGACGAATTGTTTCTTGGTAGAAAGTGTTCCCACCATCAATCAATACGTCTCCTTTATCTAAATGAGGCAATAACGATTGAATCGTTTTGTCAGTAGCGGCTCCAGCTTTTACCATCAACAAAATACGTCTTGGTTTTTCTAATGAATCCACGAATTCTTCAATCGTATAAGTAGGTACCAGATTTTTATCCGGATTCTCTTTAATGACTGCTTCCGTTTTGGATCCTGTACGGTTAAAAACGGATACTGAGTACCCTCTACTCTCAATATTTAAGGCAAGATTTTTACCCATAACGGCCATACCTACGACACCTATTTGTTGTTTAGACATATTTAATACTCCCTTCACGATAAACACATTCTACTCTAAGGATAATCCTATCAAAAAAGCCTTAAAATGGGAAGTAAAGTTTAAAATCAAATGACAAAAATTGAGAAATGTTTACTTTTTTCATAGAATCCTGTAGACTTAATTATGAAATTAAATAAAGGTGGGAATTCGTTTGGCAAAAAAAACAAACACGACTACTTCCAAGACACGTAAATTTTCAAAGATTATCATTTGGCTAATGGTATTAGCAATGGTTGGTAGTATGTTCATTTCAGTTCTGTATTCACTTTTCTTCAATCTATAACTCCCGCTGTCATTCTAAATGTAAAAAAACCAATTACCTTGTTAGCTAAAGGTAATTGGTTTTTATTTTACTCAGCATCAATACTGAAAACGTAGCGGTGCCCTTGGGTTAAGCTGTGGTAAAAACCCTCTCCCTGATACAGTTGGAATACTTGCGCACCTTGGCGTTCAGATTCATCTGGATAGACATGTTTTACATAAGGATTGTCTTGCAATAGTTCCTTCAGCATACTTTTGTCTACCTTACGGACTTTCCCTTCAATCCGGATGACTTGCACTAAATAGCCTTCTTCAGACATTGCCGTTATAGCAATATTTGGATTTTGTGATAATTGTGCATAAAAATTTGTTTTAGGATGAGTCATGAAAAAGACGCCTTGCTCATTGGCGACTCCAATATGGGCATGGCGGGCATGCGGCTTACCATCTTCGTCAACAGTAGCAAAAACAGCGACTTTCATCTGTTCTTGCAATATCTTCATTACTTCTTCGAGTTTCATCAAAACACTCCTTTTTGCCTAATAGATAGTAGTAGTATAGCATATTACACCTATTCACTTGCGTGTTTTTTCACAATTAAAAATAAAAGCCATTGTCCTTATTTAGAAGAAGGACAGTGGCTTTTTATTTATTATCTACCTTTTTTGATTTTACCATCCCAATTATCGTATCCACCCTTGAGTGCATAGATATTTGTGTAGCCTTTTTTCTTCAAAATTGCTGCAGCACGACCTGAGACAATATTACGTTGGTCATAAAGATAAATAGGTTGATCTTTACGAAGTTCAAGATAACGTTCTTTGAATTGCGAAAAAGCAATATTACGTGCTCCCAAGATATGACCCGCTTCAAATTCTGGGGATTCCCTAACGTCAACAATTTGAACCTTGCGCATATCTTGACGGAATTCTTCAGGAGTCAAGACTTTAGCGGCTCTTCTACCTTCAATAAAGCGATAAAGCCAAAAGATTCCATAAATGATTAAACCAGACCATAAAATAATAGAAAAAATATCAAAACCATTCATAACGACTTATTCCCATCCTTCCATAAACAATACCTCTTAATTCTACACAAATTTAAGATATTAATCTATGATTTTCTAATTTTTCAGTTTATAACACCTGTTTTCACTAAATAACTCGCCCCGATGACACCTGCATCATTGCCTAATTCTGCAATTTTAATATGTGTTGTTTCTCGAACATTCGGGAACGAAAATTCGGAAAAGTTATTTCGTACCTTCTCGAGCAGAAACTCTCCTGCGTTAGAGACGCCCCCACCGATAACGATGAATTTGGGATTGAGGATGTTCCCAAGGTGACTACAAGCCAAGCCTAGATAATAAGCAAATTCTTCAACAACCATTTCAGCTAAATCATCACCTTGTTTAGCTAAATCAAAAACTTCCTTGGAAGTTATCTCCGCACCATCATCCACCCTTTGTTTCAACTCAGATGCTCCTGCATATTCTTCGGAGAATTTACGGGTTAAATTTAAAACGCCTGATGCTGAAGCAATCGTTTCAAGACAGCCTTTTTTCCCACACGTGCAATCAAATCCATGCTTAGGGTCAACTGTAATGTGCCCGATTTCTCCCCCAGAATCTGCAACACCATGAACAAGCTGACCATTGGCTATAACACCACCACCCACACCCGTTCCAAGCGTTACGAAAACCACATTATCATCATCCGCACCTGCGCCTTGCCATTTTTCTCCCAACGCTGCCACGTTTGCATCATTGTCGATGAAAAAAGGAAGTCCAGTTGCTTCTTCTATCGGTTCTTTAACTTCAACTATTTGCTTCCAGTTTAAGTTATATGCACCATAAACGGTTCCATTTCCCCGGTGGACAGCTCCAGGTGATCCCATCCCGATACCCAGAAAATCATCAGCTGTCATTCCATATAATGCCATGCGATGTTGAATGGATTCGATTATATCGGGAACAATATGAGTACCATTATCTAAAATATTGGTTCCAATACTCCACTTTTGTTGAATTTCTCCATTTTGGGTTAAGATTGCAAATTTTACAGAGGTACCACCTAAATCGATACCCAAGATTTTTTTAGTCATGATTCAAGCCTCCTAAAATTACCGTATCTTATATTATTTAAAACGCATAAAACCAATCACTATAAACATAACTAATAAAGCGATATACCCAAGTGCCGCTTTTAATCGCGTACTGTTAGCCACAGGCGCTAAATTTGGTACATCAATGAAGAAGGCTGCTAAGGCTCCTCCTATGGCGCCACCAAAATGACCCCAATTATCAATTCCGGAAGAAAGAAAACCAGTAAAGAAGTTTAATACAATAAGTATCAGGAATCCTTGTGCCATACTACGCAGTGTGTAGTTATGGGGATAAATCCTGCCCAAGACTACTGCGGCAGCGAATAGACCAAACAATGAGGTACTTGCACCTGCTGACACGGACGCAGAAAAACCAAAACTCATCACGTTACCCATGATGCCACCTAATAAATAAAGTAAAAAGAAGCGCCAACTTCCATAAATCCACTCTAATTGGCTCCCTAAATAATAGAGAGTAATACTATTCATCAGAATATGAGTGAAACCAATATGGATGAATATCGGTGTAACGAAACGCCACCATTCGCCGCTTATAATGGCTGGACTGAAATTAGCACCATATTTAATTAAAGTGTAAATGTTGGTTGTCCCGCCATCGAAAGACATGACAATAAAGACCAGTATTTGAATTGCAAAAAAAACATACGTTACAATTGGTTGGTTCTTTCGAAAATAATTGCGAAAATTTATATTTCTCATAAGTTTCCCTCCCAGTTAACCTATGGCCATTATAGTTCATCTCCAGGCTATGAACAATTTCTTTACAGGTATATCGAATGGTTCCACTAATGGATTAACCCGCTCATCTAATTGGAATGGGTATAAAAGCGAACAGGTTGCCCCTTCATAATCGGCCAAATAACGATCATAATAACCACCGCCAAAACCAACACGATAGCCAGCTTCATTGTAAGCCAGACCTGGAACAATCAACAAATCTATTCCCGCTTTTGGTTGCTCCGTGGTCCGGATTTTGGGTTCCATTAATCCAAAACGACTTAATTCCAATTCAGTCTCAGGGCTATAACGATAAAAAGATAATTGCCTATTCCTCCCACTATAAGGAATAAAGACATCCTTCCCCGCAGACCAGGCTTTTTGAATAATTGCTTGCGTTTCAACTTCTGGGTGACGGGAAAGTGTTACCCCTATCGTTTGAGCATTATTCCATTCTTCACTCGATACAAGCTGTTCCAACAAATTTGAATCGTACTTATTTCTCTCACTATCAGTAAGGTGGGTTAACTTTTCTAATATGAATTGTCGCATATCTTTTTTCATCAAGAACAAGAAACCCCTTTCTTTTTGTAATAAAAAAACAACAGGAGGACCTGTTGTTATTTAACTTCACGGTGAAGAGTTACTTTTCTTTCACGTGGGCAGTATTTTTTGAATTCCAAACGATCTGGGTTGTTACGTTTGTTTTTCTTAGAAAGATAATTACGTTCTTTACATTCCGTACATTCTAAAGTAATGTTAAGTCTCATTTTTCTAACCTCCAAACATAAGAAAATTGAAGAATACTAGTTCTTCTTGCACGTTGCATTGTATCATTTCCCAAGCTAAATAGCCAGTCTTTAATCACAACTGTTATTATTATACACACTTTCCCCTGGAAAAAAAAGAGAAACTTGCAGTTGCACAAAGTAATTTAGCGTATTAGAATATTAGAAGTGATTTAAACGTTTAGAATTGAGGTGAAAAAATGGAATTATGGCCAATTGTCATCGTCTTATTTGCTTTAGCAATTATCCTTTTAGTTGTTTCTTTCTTTGTAAAGGAAGATGATGATGGAGTAATTACCGAAGTAGCAGAATTTACACTCCAAATGACAGAAGAAATGCATATTTTAAAGACACGCGTCTCGCAATTAGAAAAAGCGTTGGGAAATACAGAAACGGAGGATCAATCGATCACCGTCAAAAAACTTAGTGACGTTACTAAACAACAAGTTCTGTCTCTATACAAAAAAGGTAAAACATTCGACGAGATTGCAGAACAACTTTCCTTGCCGGAAACAACAGTCGAATTAGTAATTGATAACCATCAAGACTCACTAAAAGAGGAACAATAGAAAGGAACCATCATGAAAAAAGATAAATTACGTTTTCTGGCCTTGGGATTCTTTCTTTCTGCGCTCATCATGACGTTGTTCCAGCTAGTTGGTAACGTTGGAACAACCAAGGATACTGAATCTGCTATAGCGGTCGAATCCTCTATCGAATCAAGTATTTCCTCAACGAAAGAAGCTAGACCAGGAACGGTTAATAATAGTGAAATAGAATCGAGTCAATCATCATCTCAAGCTGAATCTTCAGAATCTGGAAATTCTCAGGAAGAATCTGATGAAAGAGATTCCTTTGAATTTATTGTGAATGAAGGTGAGCCTTCATCGGTCGTAATCGAGAACCTCTATACAATTGGTTTGATTGAAGACCCTGAAGAAGCACAAACATACCTTGAAGAACATGGCTTATTGAATAGTATTCAGTATGGTACTTATGAACTTTCAAAAGAAATGTCCGACACAGAAATCCTGGATACTTTAACCCTACAATAATAAAACGCCACTCCTAACTATGAGGAGTGGCGTTTTAGTTATCTAAAATCCAAAATAAGCATCCAAGGTTGCTTTTACGATATCTCCAGCTGGAAGTACCGATTCATCACGAATGTACGGTACAATCACAGCTACGGCTATTTCCGGGTCTTCATAAGGTGCAAATGCCACATAAGTAGAGTTAGTCGTTGGTTCATTGATTATTTTCTCAACTTCTCCCTGGTAGAAGGATTCCCCGGAACCTGTTTTCCCTGCGACTCCAACTGGATAATTACCGAAGTTATTATAAGAACGACTTCCAAAATCGTGCGTTACTGCCCAAAAGCCTTTATGAACACGTTCAAATGCCTCAGGATCAACGTTAACTTGATTCATGATCAATGGTTCTTTTGCCATTTCAATTTTTCCTAGGCTTCCATCACTTTCCGTTCCCCGAATTTCTTTCACTAAACGCGGCGCATAACGCGTTCCTTTGTTGGCGATTGTCGCGGCGTACTGTGCTAACTGCATAGCCGTGTAGTTATCGAATTGGCCAAATGATTCATCAAGAATCGCTCCGGAATTTGGTGGAATTCCCAAGTACCCCGTGGATTCAAACGGCAAATCTATACCTGTTTTTACACCAAGTCCAAATTGCGCATAATGAGCACGTAAAGTCTCAAGTGTATAGTCAGGATCTATTGATAAAGGAATTTCATGGCTATAATTATTTTGTCCACCAATCATCATGGCAATTTTCATCATGTAAACGTTAGATGATTTCTCCAACGCTCCAATGTCATCGAGTTCAACACGTCCCGTACGATTAAAAAGAGAAGATTTTGTAGGGGAACCTTGAAACGTCATTGGTTCATCCAAAAGAACATTGTTATCGAAGTCAATGACCCCCGACATGTAACCCGTCAGGACGGTTGCCCCCTTCATGCTGGATCCAACAATAAAGTTTTCATTCAGAACACCATGAACACTGTCTGATATTTCTCCAGTAGTTGCATCAATCTTCTTCCCAGTCATTCCAATGACGTCACCGTTTCTGGGATCCAGTGCAACGATATACACACGATCATTCCACGTATCTTGACGACTTTTCAAAAAGTCAGTTGCAACTTTTTCGATTTCTTTTTGGAACTCGATATCAATTGTCAATATCAGATTGTCTCCTGGTTTGCCTTCATAAGTCTGGGTCGTCGCAACAATATCCCCATCCTGGTTCGTAACAGTGTCGTAGCGGGATTTTGTACCACGCAATACCGTTTCATATTGTTGCTCTAAATAGGCATTTCCAACTCGATCATTACGCGAATAACCCATTGCTAAATAAGTTTCCACCAAATTGGTCGGTATCCCCGTTTTTTCGGAGGTTACACCGCCAAAAATAGTTGCCAATAGTTCACCATTTGGGTAGACACGGGTCCAGTCTTTAGAAACTTCTACACCATTGAGACTGGTTAAATTCTCGCTGACGACAGCTAACTCCTGATCAGTAACATCCATATTTTTAATATTTACTGTTGTCAATGAAGTAGCACTATTCATACTTTTAAATATTGCCACTGCAGTCATTTCCTTCTCAGAAAAGGCGATGTCATCTGCGGTTATTTTAGATAGTTCCACTTCGTAAACTTCGGCACCGGAAAGTAATTTTTCTTCTTCCGTTAACCTATCCAAAAGTACTTCGCGATTATTGGCGGCCCAAAAATCTTTTCTGTCCCGCTCGGTTACTCCTTCTGTATCAACAGAGATCATGTCCGCAAGCATCGTAGCCGTTTCTGCCATTGACGAGGCACTATCATTGGTTCCACGTGTATAGGTGATTGAATGTTGTGCTTCATTTCCAACAAGGACATTGCCGTTACGATCATATATAAGACCACGAGGGACCGTTTGCGTTATAGTAGTTGTTTCTGTTCTCCTTACAATTGCTTCAAATTCTTCTCCACGGATAATTTGTAAATAGCCCAAACGGACGATTATTGCCGAAAAAAGGATAAAAACAATGAAGAACAGCAAGTTCAATCGAAAAGGTATATGCGACTTTAATTTGTTACTTTCGCGGTTCCATTTATCCAATATACACACTCCTGGTTCTTTCATTTTCAATACCCTATTATATCAAAAAGATGATTCAATTCAACGGTAACTCGAAAATGCAAAACTTTCTTTACTATGTTATTTTATAATGTAAGTGCAACTGTCTGAGGAGGAACTATGTCATGTCGCTAAATCTGAAATCTAAATATAGCCCAAAGATGTTATTGTTATTATCCTTTGGTTTACCTTTTATTATTATGACTATCATTTATATGGCCATGGGTGTCTATCCCGCGGGAAAGGAAACCTTGCTAACCATTGATTTGGCCCAGCAGTATGTCGACTTTTTTAGTTATTATCGTCATACACTTTTAAACGAACCCCAAGCGCTCTTTTATTCATTTGCAAAAGGAATCGGAGGTGAGATGACTGGCTTGTGGTCCTATTATTTAAATAGCCCGTTTAATATTTTAATGCTCTTATTCCCGCAACGCTTGCTTCCGGTGGGTATCACCCTTTTAATATTAATAAAAATTGCCAGTTCTGGACTCTCGTTTGGCTATTTATTATTGAAAAAGTTTCAAGGAAAAGATTTATTGGTACCCTTATTCTCCTTATCTTACGCTTTAATGGGATATGTCATCGTTAATCAATTACATGTTATGTGGCTGGATAGTCTTGTATTCCTGCCTCTCATTGTTCTGGGTCTGGAAAAAATAGTTGATGGAGAACGTGGTTATTTTTATAGTTTGACACTGGGGCTTGCCTTATTTTCCCAATACTATCTTACTTATATGATTTGTTTATTCCTGATCCTTTATTTCCCCTTTGCTTTAATGAAACAGAAATATACTGCAGAACTTCATTCTCAAGAAAGAGCCAAATTCTACTGGAATCGTTTCTGGAAATTTTCCATTTATTCCTTATTAGGAGCTGGAACTGCAGCTTTCTCATTAATTCCTAACTTTGTTTCCTTATTGGGTGGAAAAGCTTCACATACGAGTGAAATTTTAGATTGGCGTTTCAAGTATCCTTTTCCTGAGATACTTTCGAAATTTTATATTGGTGCTTTCGATTTTGACCAACTTCCATCGGGGCTACCAAACATCTTTATTGGAACCGTTGCTTTGGTGAGTTTTTTGTACTATTTAATTAATCCAAAATTTGCATGGAAAGAACGTCTCGCAGCTCTAGCCATGACGCTGTTTTTTATATTTTCGATGAATGTCGATATTTTGAATAAAGCTTGGCATGCTTTTCAAAATCCAGCTTGGTATCCGTACCGTTTTTCATTCGTAGTTTGTTTCTTTTTTATCCTAAACGGCTTTCGGAGTATGAACCAAACAAAAAAATTTCCTCTTTGGTTCGCAATCACGCTCTTAGTTGGTCAAACAGCAAGTGCCTTTTATGTCTTAGAAAAAAACTTCTCTTTTCTGGAACCTCTACAAGTACTGGTGACCGCCTTGTTTTTAGTTCTTTTCCTTGTTCTCTTTCTGCTCCGTGAAACAGACTATAATTGGTTGCCACTTGTCATGTTGGTTATGACCGTTATCGAGATGAGCGCAAATGCTACCATTGATTTAGTTCGTTTGGGATATGTAGATATGGCGCCCTTGAATGACTACCAATCTGTTCTCAATAATATGTTAGATGACATCAAACCAGGTGAAGATGAGTTTTATCGCATAGAGAAGACTTTTCAGCGGTCTAAAAACGATAGTTTCCAAGCTAATTATCCCAGTGTTTCTCATTTCAGTTCAACATTTGAAGCAGAAGTCCCTGCTCTGTTTGGACGTTTAGGTTTTCCAGAAAGTAGCTTTGTCATTTCTTATTCTACCGGGACACTAATTACTGATGCTTTTTTTGGCGTTCGCTACTATGCAGAAAATAAACCTATATCTGATGATTTAATTGATAATGACAGTTATTATCATATCCGCCCGAATGCCAACCGACCGGATTTTGCACACTATCACCCCTATTCTGAATCATTGCGAACTAAAACTTACGAAAACCCCAATGCTTTTTCATTAGGGTTTACAGTCCCAACAAAAATGAAAACAGTAGAATTGCTGGATGGCCAGCCCATGGCTAATCAAGAAAAAATTATGCGGGCACTCTATTCCGAAAATGTTAATGAACCTTTCTTTACAAAAGAAAATATTGATAGTATCATCACTCAAAACATCGCCACCGGGGGTAATGAAGAAATCAATAAAACCTATACTAAGGAAAATCTGGATAAACCTGCTTTCATCGAATTACAGTTCACAACCCAGTCTGAAGAACCTTATTATCTCGTTCTGGATTCCCGTATTGACGAAGACAATGCCGATTTTAGGTTAAACGGCGAATCTTTCCCTTATTACAAATCCTATCGGACGGATCAAATTTTTAACCTGGCAAGCGGGTCTGAGAACGAATCAGTCCAGTTTTCGATTGAATTGAAAGAAGATCTTTTAACCTTAAGGGATTTAAATCTCTTCCGTTTAAATTTATCCCAATTCAATAAAGTTATGGCAGATATAGAAGATAATCAAATGACTATTGATTCGTTTAGTCAAACAAATATTGAAGGAAATGTAACGGCAGATAGCACTTCAAGTGTTTTAATGTTTACTATCCCTTATTCCAAAGGATGGTCTGTTTCAATTGATGGTGTACCGAGTGAAACATACGCAGTACTCGATAGCTTGCTTGCAGTTGACATCCCGCCTGGTAACCATTCTGTTCGATTAACATATAGAACACCTTACCTATGGGTTGGAATCGCCACCTCAGTTGCCTCACTCATTATCCTCTTAATTTTAGACAAGAAAAAATACCGTTCCCCTTTTTAACAGGGAACGGTATTTTTATTTAATTTATTTTGCAGCAGCGTAACGTTTGTTAACTTCATCCCAGTTAACCAAGTTCCAGAATGCAGCAATGTAGTCAGCACGAACGTTTTTGTAGTTTAGGTAATAAGCATGCTCCCAAACATCCAAGCCAAGAACTGGTGTCTTGCCTTCTGAAAGTGGGCTGTCTTGGTTTGGTGTAGAAGTAATTTCTACCTTACCATTATTTACTACTAACCATGCCCAACCTGATCCAAAACGACCAGTTGCTGCAGTTGCAAATTGGGATTTAAATTCATCAAAACTACCAAAAGCTTCTTCGATAGCATCTTTAATCTCACCTGTAGGTTCGCCACCACCGTTTGGTGATAGAATTTCCCAGAACAATGAGTGGTTAGCATGACCGCCACCATTATTACGGATAGCCGTACGGATATCTTCTGGAACAGCATTCAAGTCGCTCAATAATTCTTCAATGGATTTGTCAGCTAATTCTGGATGTTTTTCCAATGCAGCGTTTGCGTTGCTTACATATGTAGCGTGATGTTTTCCGTGATGTAGATGCATTGTTTCCTCATCGATATGTGGAACAAGTGCATTGTGTGCATATGGTAATTCTGGTAATGTGAAAGCCATTAAAAATTCCTCCCAAAAAGTTGTATTTTAATTACATTACGTTCATGATACCATTCGAATTCGAAGAATTCAAAAAAATTGCTCACTATTTTGTTGCGTTGCGTTTTTATTATTTTTTCGCTAAGCTATACTTATATTTTTATAGAGAAGAGTGTGATTATTATTTCTATTTTTCAAATAATCCTGAATGTATTTATGTTTCCGGAAAATCTGTGGAAGATTACGAGCCTAACACGAAAAAAAGCGACTGCAATTTTCCTGCTTTTTGGACTCATTACAGGAATCCCCTATGCCACAGCAAGTATCCAGAGTATGGAAATCATCGGCAAGGATATGCAAATTATTTCAGAAAGATTACCCGCCTTCATGGTTGAAGGGGGCGAGTTAAAACTTCAGGAAAACCTCAACCAAGCGCTTGTAGTGAAATCTGATAGTGCAAATTTCATCATAAACAGAGAAAAAGCACCTAGCCAAGCGCTTGTTCAAAGAGAAATTGAACGGGCACCTATTTCGTTTTTGATGGAAAGAACGTACTTAAGAATTGCTACACCTGAAACACACTTCGATTTATCATACTCCCTTCTAGAAGGAATGACTGAAGAAACCCTTAAAGCGATGTTAACCGATTTCGGTTCTTTGAATGCATACACCTTGATTCCTGTTATGATTGTTAGTTTTTTGGTCGGAATTATTGATGGTGCTTTTCAAATTGTTTTAATTGCTTTGATGGCTAATATTCTCTCGTTACTATTCCAGATGAGATTGCCGTTCAGTCAAAATTTTAAATTAGTTCTGGTTGCTTCATTCATCCCAACACTTATCCTAACGATAATGAATGTGGTAGGGATATTCCCGGCAGCTCAAACCGCGATTATTAGCATGATCACTTTATATATCTACTATAAAGGAATTGTCCAGCACATCAGAAAATTATAATGACAAAAGAGAGGGTGAGATCTATTATCTCACCCTCTCTTGTGCTACTAACGTTTCTTTTTACGGTTCCCATCGGAGCCTTTGTTTTTTCTAACCTGTTGTTTAATTTGTTCATTTAAACGGCGTTTATAACCTGGCTTGACATTCTTCTTGGCTTTTTTTACCATGCCCTTGATTCGTGGATCCACTTCTTCAGGGTTTTTGGATACGCGTTTATCGCGATTTCTGCGATCATCCGTTTCCACAAAACCACCATCTTTGATAGTAACAGTCTGGAATTTAATGCCCACTTTTTCTAATGCTTCAACATTTTCCAGTTCGTCCGGCCCATAAAGTGTTATTGCCGTTCCAGGCAAATTTTTACGGCCTGTACGCCCAATCCTATGCACGAAAAATTCTGTGTCTTTAGGAATCTCATAGTTTACTACATGTGATACACCTTCGATATCAATTCCACGAGCTGCCAGGTCCGTTGCAACCATATATTGGAATTCCATATTATGTACACGACGCATAATACGTTTCCGCTCACGGGCAGGAATATCACCGTGAAGAACTGCCACTTCATATCCGCGCCCTCTTAGCTCATGGGCAATTTCGTTTACTTTTTGCTTCGTATTTGCAAAAATAAGCGTGAAGTATGGTTGGCCAATCGATAACGCTTGGTCTAAAACGTCTATCTTGTTGCCGCTCTTAGTTGCTAGCAAGTAGTTAGCTATTGTGGGAGCGATGACTTGTTTGGGTTCCAGATTGATTACTTGTGGATTTTCCATATATTTTTTTAGGAAAGGCTGTAATTTTTGTGGAATTGTCGCTGAAAAAACAAGCATTTGTAATTTTTTAGGCATGCGACTAGCGATTTGGTCAACATCATGTAAAAAGCCCATATCTAAAGTCATATCCGCTTCATCTACTACGAAAGCTTGTGCAGTATGGATTTTTAAAACCTGCTCATTAATCAAATCTAAAATTCGACCAGGTGTTCCAATTACAATATGCGCTTGTTGTTGTTTTAATTTTGCGATTTGACGTTGTTTGTCTGTTCCACCCACGAAATTCGAAATTCTAATTTCTTCAGGAGCGTGGGATATCAATTGACTTGTCACTTGATAAAGTTGTTCCGCTAATTCACGGCTTGGCGTTGTGATGACGACCTGTGTTTCAGCGCTGGCTGCATCCACATCATTGACTAGTGGAATTAAGAAACTGTGGCTCTTTCCTGAACCAGTCTGTGACTTACCTACAACACTCTTTTTGGCTTGGATAATAGGAATAATTTGTTTTTGAATCTCAGTTGGTTCCGAAAAACCTAGCTCCTCGATTGCTTTCAATATAAAGGGCTTTAGATTATATGATTCGAATTTCATTGCACACCTCTTGTCTCTCTTGTTGTTACGTGTCATTATAGCACAAAACTTGTTGCAGATAAAAAATGATAATAGTATAATGTATAAATGAACATTTCTAACTAAATTGAGGAGGTTTCTCATGAATACCGAGATCAGCGCATTATTCACCATATTTGGTGCAACTGGGGATTTAGCCCATCGCAAATTGTATCCATCTTTATACCATCTTTATAAAAAAGGCTTCATTAAAAATAACTTTGCTGTCATCGGTACGGCACGTCGCGAATGGTCAAATGATTATTTCCATGAAGTAATTGCTGATTCTTTGAAAGATGTAGTAGAAAATGAAGAAGAATTAAAAGCATTCACTTCCCACTTCTATTATATTTCCCATAACGTAAAAGATGCCGACCATTATGTCGAGTTGAAGAAACTTTCCGATCAATTAGATGAAAAATATCAAACCAATGGTAATCGTATATTTTACTTAGCGATGGCACCGCAGTTCTTTGGAACAATCGGAAATATGCTTAAAGCTAATCATTTAATCACAGAGAATGGTTTCAACCGCCTTATTATCGAAAAACCTTTTGGTCATGACTTAAAATCAGCAACTGAATTGAATGAGCAATTAACCCGCTCGTTCTCAGAAGACCAAATTTACCGTATCGACCACTATTTGGGCAAGGAAATGATACAAAATATTTCCGCTGTCCGTTTCTCTAATATGATTTTTGAAGCGTTATGGAATAACAAGTATATCGACAATGTACAAATTACCTTATCTGAAACCGTTGGCGTCGAAGACCGGGGAGATTACTACGACCATACAGGTGCTTTACGAGATATGGTTCAAAATCATATTCTACAAATTGTTGCACTTTTAGTCATGGAACCGCCATTGTCCCTCAATGGTAATGATATCCGTAATGAAAAAATAAAAGCATTGCGCTCTTTACGCCTTTACGAAAACGAAAAAGATGTAATCAATAATTTTGTACGCGGTCAATACACTGCTGGGAATGATCAAGCAGGTTATACGGATGAACCTAAAGTGAATCCAGAATCAAGTACTGAAACATTCGTCGCAGGCAAAATTATGGTTGATAATTTCCGTTGGGCAGGCGTGCCTTTTTATGTAAGAACTGGAAAACGGATGTCCCAAAAAGATACTTATATTCACATTCAGTTCAAACACGTTTCCATGAACCTTTTCCCTACTGAAGGGGTTGAGGAAGTCGCTCAGCCAAACATTTTGACCATTCACATTTCTCCTCTTGAAGGATTCTCATTGCGGTTGAATACGAAACGCGTTGGACAAGGTACAGAAATGAAGAATATTCGGATGCATCAAATCCTTGACGAACAAACCGTTTCAAATAGCCCAGAGGCATATGAACGCCTTCTACTGGATTGTTTAAATGGTGATCCAACCAACTTTACGCATTGGAAAGAAGTTGAACAATCCTGGAGATTTATCGACTTCATTCGTAACGCTTGGGATCAAGATGAGGAGCACATCTACGAGTATGCAAGTGGTACAATGGGACCCAAAGAAAGCTATGACCTATTGCATCAGGATGGATTTGACTGGATCGAATTTAACTGGTCAACGAAATACAAAAAAAAATAATTTAAATGACAAAAGCGGCTGGTTTAACCAAGCCGCTTTTGTTATTTACTTTATTTTTGCCAAGCAACTACTAATTCATCAAATTCACGAATTATTTCTTCAATTTCTGCTATATCTGCAGCATTCGCTCCACTAGCCAAAGGATGGCCTCCCCCACCATGGCGCTTCGCCACTTCATTAATGACGGGTCCCTTGGAACGCAATCTGCAACGGAAGCCTCCGGTTGCTTGCTCAACAAATATCCCCCAACAAACGATGCCTTCAATTGTACCCGGTAGAGGCACAACGGGTGCAGTATCACTATCGTCAGCTCCAAATTGCTCCAGAGCTTCTTGTGTCAGAATAACATGGGCAACCCCCAAGTCGTTCACTTCGATGTTTTGTAACACATAGCCCGATAAATTAGCAATCTTCTTGGAATTGGTATTCATCATCTGACCCATTTCCGAAGCAGAAAAATCATATTCCATTAATTCAGAAACGATACGCATTGTCTTGGAAGTTGTGGCCGGATAGAGGAATCGTCCTGTATCACCGATAATCCCTCCATAAAATAAACGAGCAGCTTCCGTATTCATGGGTAATCTGGCATCTAGAGAGATGGCTAGGTCAGCGATTATTTCACTACAGCTACTTGCCTGGGTATTTACTAAACTAATATCCCCATAAATATCTTCGTCAGGATGATGATCTATCTTAATGAGGAATTTACCTTTAGTATATCTTTTATCGTCTATGCGGGGACGATTGGCCGTATCGGTAATGATAACCAAGGCATTCTCATAAGCTTCATTTTCCACTTGATCCATTGTCCCCATAAAAGACAAATTTTCCACATCTGTCCCCACTGCATAAACTTTCTTTTCAGGGAATTTTTTAGTAATTAAAGCTTTGAGACCTAATTGCGATCCAAGTGCATCTGGGTCTGGTCGCACATGACGATGAATAATAATTGTGTCATATTCCAAAATTTTAGCGTAAATTTCTTCAAATAAATCGGTTATCAAATAACTTCCCCCTATGTTCGTTCCATCATTTGGCAAACAACTATAGCCTTAGCCACAATCGAATTCTCTAAATAAACTTCCACATCCAACTTAGACGAGCGTCTGCCCACTTCAAAAACAGTTGTGTGAATGTCAATAATACCGTCAATTTGAATCATTTTAAAGTGATGGACATCCATTTGTTCAATTACAGCATTTCTTTTTTGGAACTGAAATAAAACTTTTTTACTTACACTAGAAATAACTTCACATAACACCCCGAAGGAAACAGTTCCCAAGTTATTGGTCATCTGGGGAGTGATTTGGAATTGGTAAACCGGCACACCTTTTTCCTCAATCATTGTATGGCTGACTTCCAGCCCTTCCAGAATTTGATCCTCTATTGTATTCCCGACTTGTGGTTGTCTTTGGGCTAACTGCATGGCTTTCATGACATCCTGACGGGAAATAATACCCAACAACTGCAAATTGTCTTTAACAACCGGCATCACTTCATAGCCATCCCAAATCATACGGTGAGCGATACTTGCTACACTCATGTGTTCTTTTGCTATGATGGGATCTTTTGTCATAACACGTTCCATCGTAATGGAATCTGCTTTCCCGAGTATATCTTTTGCCGTAATAACGCCTACTAGGCGCATATTGTGGTTGACAACCGGGAAACGAGAATGTTTACTTTCATGGTTTAATTTACGATAATCCAGAATCGTATCGTCTATTTTTAGATATCTCGTTTCTGCTAATCGTGTATAAATATCACCAACAAGCATGATTTCCTTTTTGATTAATTGATCAGTCATTGCCCGGTTAATCATGGTCGCTACCGTAAAGGTATCATAAGTCGTTCTTAAAATGGGCATTTCTAATTTGTCAGCCAAGGCAACAATTTCCGGTTCTGTTTCGAAGCCACCGGTAATCAGCACTGCTGCACCATTTTCAAGCGCATAACGCTGAATGTCATTCCGGTTACCGACTATCATCAAAGAGCCAGGACTTATATAGCGATCTATCGCGTCTTTTTGCATAGCCCCAATAATGAATTTACTTAACGTTTTATCCAGCCCTTTTCGGCCGCCCAAGATGTCACCTTCAATGATATTTGCGATTTGGCCAAAGGATAGCGTTTCGATATTTTCTTTATTTTTTCTTTCTATCCTTATCGTTCCTACCCTTTCAATAGTGGAAACGAGACCATTATTTTCAGCTTCTTTAATTGCTCGGTAAGCTGTCCCTTCCGACATTCCCATATTCTTGGCAATAGTACGGACTGACAGTTTTTCTCCAACCGGCATGGATTCGATATATTGGATAATTTGTTCATGTTTAGTTGCCATTAAGATCCCTCACACATAAATTATAATACTAAATTTTTATTGATTCTCCTGGTTGTAAAATGATACCTTGATTTTTTGATAATAAGGACGTGAAATCGCTAGGGTTTTGTTCAATTAACGGAAAAGTATTGTAATGGATGGGAACAGCTTTTTTTGCATTCAAAAAAGTAACTGCCTTGGCTGCATCTACTGGCCCCATTGTGTAATTGTCGCCAATAGGTACAAAGGCCACATCGATGGGGTACGTTTCACCAATCAATTTCATATCCGAAAATAACGCTGTATCCCCTGCATGATAAATTGTTTTTCCCTCAATATGAAGGAGTACACCCGATGCAATTCCTAATGTAAAGGGTTTGTCCCCTATTGGATATGCGGATCCATGAATGGCAGGTGTCAATTTTACATATCCAAAATCAAATTCATAGCCCCCACCTGGTTGCATCCCATGGGTGTTTAGCCCACGGTCAGAAAAATAATCGGCAATTTCTACAGTAGAAATAACTAATGCGTTTGTACGCTTTGCTATCATTTCCGTATCCCCAACATGATCTGAGTGCCCATGAGTAACAATGATGATATCGCTTTCGATAGTATCCGCATTTAAATCACTCATCTTATTACCAGTAATAAATGGATCAATAATTATTTTCTTGCCACTTGGTGTCTCAAATCGGACACAAGACTGTCCGTGCCATGATATTTCCATATTTATCTTCCTTTCTGTATCATCTGTATCTTTAAACTGTTATATTCTGTTTCTATCGTACCACGAAAGTAAAGAAACTCAAACAATAATATGGTAGACATTACTTTACCTGTCGTAGTAAACATGCTATAGTATAGTTACTACGACAGGTGAAGTAAAATGAGGTGATAAGATGGTTACAAGTGATGTTATGAGAGGTTTTAACGATTTAATTATTCTTTCTCTCCTGTCCAACAAGGATTCGTATGGTTATCAAATTTCAAGTACCATTAAAGAACTGACAAATGGCAAATATTCCATGAAAGAAACAACCCTCTATTCTGCATTTGCCCGCTTGGAAAAAAAAGAGTTCATTCGGGCCTACTCTTCAAATGAAACTTTTGGGAAACCTAGAACCTACTACACAATCACGCCATTGGGAAAAGCGATATTAGCTGAAAAAAAAATTGAATGGAAAGAAGTTACGGCAATTGTTAACCATTTCATAGATTTATCATATGAGGAGGAACTTACATGAATACGATTCACAGTTACGTCGATTCTGTTTTCGAAAAATTACCCAAAAATCAAGAAATGAATCGCTTGAAGGCAGAAATGCTGGCAAGTATGGAAGAAAAGTACCGCGATTTGATTGAGCAAGGAACAACTGAGAATGAAGCAATCGGCACCGTCTTGGCTGAATTTGGGAATATCGACGAAATAATTGAAGCATATAACCTGGAAATAGATGAACAGGAATATGATCCAGATGTGATTGTCATGTCCAGAAGTGAAGTCGATAATTATCTTTTCCATAGACAGAAGTTTTCACTGGCAATGGCAACAGGTGTTTTTCTTTGTATTATTTCTGTGGCCTTTCTTTTTCTATCTATGGTCATCGGTTCTTTATTAAATAGAGGTGCATCCAATGATGTGTTTGCTTTGGTGGGTACCGTCCTCATGCTCTTGACAATAGCAATGGGGATAGGATTATTCATCATTTTTGGAATGCAGGAATCCAGCTATCCGTTCGATAAAAAAATATTACGATTGGATCCTGCAACATATGCTGAAGTAAAAGCACAATATGAAATATTTAAACAAAAACTCAGCTATGCTATAGCAGCTGGTGTTATCTCCTGTATATTAGGACCGGTATTTTTGTTATTATCCATTGTATTCTTGGGTGAAGATAATATGATCAGCATCGTATTCCTGATGAGCTTCATAGCAGTGGGGGTATTCTTGTTCGTCTATTATGGTATTCAGAATGATACATTCGAAAAATTGTTAACCATGGGTTCGCATACCCGTGCTCAAGTTATTTCAAATAAATATAGCGAGCGAATTTCCGCAGTGATATTTCCATTAGCCACTCTATTCTATCTTTATCAAGGCTTTGTCAACGGAGCTTGGGGTACAGCCTGGATTGTTTTTCCAATTGTGGGTATTGGTTTTGGAATATTAACAACTGTAATCACTGGCATCGCTAATTTGACTGACAAAAAGAAGTAAAAAATAGAGGGTAGCCATTTGGGCTTCCCTCTATTTTTCATATACGAGACTATTTTTAAGAACTTCGGAACAAGACACTTAGCACCACTCGTTACCCTAACGCTACGTCTAAAATCATCATGATTGTAAAACCTACCATTAATCCCATGGTCGCAATATCACTGTTACCGTTTGTTTGAGACTCTGGAATTAATTCTTCAACTACAACGAAAATCATGGCTCCTGCCGCAAATGCCAATGCATATGGCAGAATCGCTTGCATAGAAATAACTGCTGCTGCACCAACAACCGCTGCTACTGGTTCTACAATTGCTGACAATTGCCCAATATTAAATGATTTCCAACGGCTACTTCCGTCAGCACGAATGGGCATTGACAATGCCGAACCTTCCGGAATGTTTTGTAATCCAATACCCAATGCAAGTCCAATTGCACCCATTAAAGTATTACCAGAAGATAAACCATGTGCTGCAGCCCCAAAGGCAACTCCGACTGCCAAGCCTTCAGGAATATTGTGAATGGTAATTGCTAAAAATAATAGCAAATTTCGTGATGCGCCAGTTGATGGACCTTCTCTATTTTCAATAGGCTCTCCCAAATGTAGATGAGGAATAATCGCATCAGTGAGTCGCAAAAATACGCCCCCCAATAGAAAACCAACAGCTGCTGGAATAAAAGACCAGGTTCCATATCCGTTTTCTTCTGCATACGAAATGGAAGGTGCTAGCAAGGACCAGAATGAAGCAGCAATCATAACCCCTCCTGCAAAACCACTCATAACGTCCAGTACTTTTCTATTAACTGTTTTAAAAAAGAAAACAAAGGATGATCCGATAATTGTGCATCCCCAAGTAAAGAGGCCTGCAATGAACGATTGCAAAACAGGATTAAATCCACTAAATGTCTCTAACATAATAAACCTTCTTTCTTCAAGTTATAATTTATAATCATCCCATAATGGCAACTGAATATTACTGTAATATTGCGGTGCCAAATGCGATACAGTGATGCCCAACAACCTTATTTCTTTTTCGATTTCGCCATGCTCTTGCCACAAATCATATGCTTTCCAAAAAATATCTTGCTCGCCTTCCGTGTAAGTCGAAAAGTTTTTTTGCCGCGTAATCGTTTCAAAATCCGCGTATCTAATCTTGACCGTCACTACGCGACCGTGAACTTTGTGCTTTTCTAAACTATTGCTAACCCTTCCGGCTAATTCTCGTAAAGCTCCTATGACCTGTTCATCAGAAACCAAGAATGGTCCATAAGTATTTTCTTTCCCGACTGATTTTCTTTCCCGATTTACAGCAACTGGATTGTTGTCGATACCCCGAACTCGTCGATAAAGGCTATAACCCATTTTTCCAAATTCATCAATTAAAAATTTAGCTGGCAAATCATAGAGATTTTTTCCAGTCTTGATTTCAAGTTGCTCCAGTCTTTCTGCGGTCTTTTGTCCTACACCATAGAATTTCCCAATGGGGAGTTCCCACAAGAACGCTTGCGCTTCTTCAGGGGTTATAACTGTTAGCCCAGCTGGTTTTTTAAAATCCGAGGCAATTTTGGCCAAGAACTTATTGTATGAAACACCCGCTGAACATGTGAGGCCTATTTCTTTCCAGACATCGCGCTGAATATTCCTGGCAATAATGGTCGCACTTCTCATATTTAATTTGTTATGGGTAACATCCAAGTAAGCCTCATCAAGAGCGAGCGGTTCAATTATATCCGTGTAACGCTCATATATACTTCTAATTTTTTGAGAGACCTCCGCATAGTAATTCATGCGCGGAGAAATAAAGATAGCATGGGGGCATTTCTCTAAAGCAAGCTGCGCGCTCATAGCTGAATGAATGCCATACTTTCTTGCTTCATAATTCGCTGTCGTAACCACACCTCTTCCACCTCTAGTACGGGGATCGTGTGCAATGACAACTGGTTTATTCTTCAAAGAAGGATTATCACGAATTTCAACCGAAGCGTAGAATGCATCCATATCCACATGGATTATTTTCCTATCCGTTTGATTGGTAGGTTCTTTAAATGTGAGAATTCCATAGTCCATTTATAAACACCTTCAGTCCCGTTTCTCCTGCACCATCACTTTATGGCTCGCCTTGAATGAAACTTGAAATACTTCCCCAACTTCATCTGAGAAATGAATCGAACCTTCAAAGGGTTCTTTTTCTATTAATTGATAAGAAGTGCCCAGTTTAATCCTTTTATCAGATAGATATTTCAAGAAGTGTGTGTCATCATCTACTTCCATAATCATGAAGCGACAACCTGCTTCCATTTCATGTAGATAACACGTTTCAAGGTTTGGTACCTTCCCCTCGCGATCTGGAATCAGCCCACCATGTGGATCAACGCTTGGATATTCCAAAAACTCTTCCAAACGATCAATCAAAATATCAGAAGAGACATGTTCCAGAGCTTCTGCCATATCATGAACTTCTTCCCATCCAAAACCAAGTTTTTTGGCTAAAAATACTTCCCAAAGCCGATGTTTTCGAATCATTTGATTAGCATAGATAATTCCTTTATCGCTTAATTTGACGCCTTGGTAAGGAACATGAATGATATAGCCTTCTTTTAATAATTTAAATGACATTTCGGTAACCGATGCCGCCGAAACTGAAAGAGCTGCTCCGATTAATTTATTATTGACGAGATTTTCATCTCCCCCTAACTCCACAATCACTTTTAAGTAATCTTCTTTTTGCGGTGTCATAACCGCCCTCCTTTTTAGGCGCGCCTAAATTATATTTACATTATACCACCAAATGATTTTTATACAACTTAAAAACAACTTCAGGAATAACTCACAAGGTTGTCTTTTTTTGGTTCTTGGTTATCTGGTGTTGGTGAAGGAAATGCTCTTCGGCCCGCGTGTTTGCTTGTGTACCGCCGTGGGACCGCCCTGAGCCTGTAGTCTCCGGGCTTGCAAGCCTCAAAGGGACCGTAGACGCTGAAGCATCAACGGTCCCTCCTTTCGCATTGCATCCTGGACACGGCCACAAGCAACCCCACCGTCCTTCGGGATTTCCGAGAAGAATACTTTGCCAGCACCATAAATAATAGAACCTTGTCTTTAAAAACAATAATGGTGCTGGCGAATCATTACGATTCACCAACACCATTTATTATAGAGCCCTTTTTTTATTATTTTTTTAGTTCAGCACCATAGTATGCTGCTGTTAGAACGTCGTGCAATTCAGAAATAAGTGGTTGTTTTGGATTAGCTGTCGTACATTGGTCTTCGAACGCTAATTCTGCGATTTTATCTGCATCTCGTAGCAACCATTCTTCAGGTACTCCCTGTTCTTTGAAACTCATCTTAATTCCGACATCTTCACCTAGTTGATGAATTGCTGTCGCTAACGCTTCAACTAATTCTTCAGTCGTTTCACCTTTCAAACCGATATAGCGTGCGATTGTTGCATAATCCTCATCAGCTTGGAAGTGTTCATACTTAGCCCACATACTTAATTTGCTTGGCTCTTTAGCATTATAACGAACAACATGTGGTAGCAAGATGGCATTTGTACGACCATGGATTTGATCCCAAAGTCCGCCTATTTTATGTGCGAGCGAGTGTGAAACTCCCAAGAATGCATTTGCAAAAGCCATACCAGCTATCGTAGATGCGTTATGAATTTTTTCACGCGATTCTTGATCACCGTACTCATAAGAATGACGTAAATGTTCAAAAACAAGTTTGATTGCTTGCAGACTCAATCCTTTCGTATAGTCACTTGCCAATACTGAGACATAAGATTCAATTGCATGTGTTAATACATCCATTCCTGTATCTGCTGTAACTGATTTAGGAACACTGTAAACGAATTGTGCATCAACAATTGCCACATCAGGTGTTAAAGCATAATCAGCTAATGGGTATTTGATGTGTGTTTTGCTATCTGTAATAACCGCAAATGGCGTTACTTCTGAACCAGTACCGGAAGTTGTTGGAATACATACTAATTTAGCTTTAGTCATTGGTTCAATTTTATATGTACGTTTACGAACATCAAGATATTTTTGTTTTGCTCCAAAGAAACTACTTTCTGGATGTTCATAGAATAACCACATTGCTTTAGCAGCATCCATTGGGGAACCACCACCGATTGCAATAATCGTATCTGGCTCAAAGTCTGCCATTTTTTCCGTTCCGCGTTGTACAGTATCAGTCGATGGGTTTGGTTCCACATCAGAGAAAATAGTATACACAACTTTGTTGTTACGTTGTTTCAATTGTTCCAACACCGTGTCAACATATCCAAGTTTCATCATACCGTCATCACAAACAATGAATACACGTTCAATGTCACGCATATCACGTAAGTAACGGATAGAATTTTCTTCAAAGTAGATACGATCTGGAACTTTAATCCATTGCATATTATTTCTCCTTTTAGCAATTGTTTTAATGTTTAGCAAGTCGAAAGATGACACATTTCCAGAAACTGAGTTGTGTCCGTATGATCCACATCCAAGCGTTAACGAAGGGATGTTATGGTTATACAGACCGCCAATGCCCCCTTGAGCAGATGGTGAATTAACCAAAATACGACAAGCTTTCATTTCTTTTCCATAATTTTCTACCAAATCATTACGTCTGGTATGAATAGCTGCTGAATGGCCTAAGCCATCAAGGTCCAGCATTTGCTTAGCTAACTGGAAGCCATGTTCTGTTGTGTCCGATTTAAGCATTGCTAAAACAGGAGAAAGTTTTTCGCGAGATAATGGATAATCTGCTCCAACACCATCTATTTCGGCTATCAACATTTTAGTATCGGCTGGAACAGTAATTCCCGCTAATTCTGCTATTTTTGTAGCTGCCATCCCAACAACATGACCGTTTACACCGCTCATATCTTCGCGCATCATTGCGTTTTCAAGCTTAGAAAGCTCTTGTTTCTTTACAAAATAGACATGTCGTTTTTTGAATTCGGCTTTTACTTCTTCATATATTTCTTTATCAACAATCACTGCTTGTTCAGAAGCGCAAATCATACCGTTATCAAATGTTTTTGAGACAACTAAATCATTAACTGCTTTCTTGATGTTAGCAGTTTTTTCCAAGTAAGCTGGAACATTTCCTGGTCCAACACCAAGTGCGGGTTTACCAGTTGAATAGGCTGCTTTTACCATTGCAGATCCCCCGGTTGCCAATACGCACGCTATGTCAGGGTGATGTAACAAAGCAGCTGTTTTATCCATTGAAACTCCTTCTACCCATTGGATACACCCTTCTGGAGCACCAGCTTTCAATGCAGCTTCATATAAAATTTCTGCAGTACGTGTCGAGCATTTTTCTGCACTTGGATGGAAAGAAAAAATAATCGGATTTCTTGTTTTCATACTGATCAATGATTTGAAAATTGTCGTTGAAGTAGGATTTGTCGTTGGTACAATTCCTGCAATAACGCCTAAAGGTGCAGCAATTCTGATTAATTGATCCACATCATTATTTTCGATAATTCCTACTGTTTTATTTTTTTTAATTGCATGCCAAATATTTTCAGATGCATATATATTTTTCATGCATTTATCTTCATAAACTCCACGGCCTGTTTCTTCAACAGCCATTTTTGCTAATTCCATATGATGGTCCAATGCTGCGATTGCCATTTGATGGACAATATGATCCACTTGTTCTTGATCGAAATTTTCCATTATTGCTAAAGCTTCTTTACCTTTTGCTGCCAGGATAGCAATTGCTTCTTCTGCAGTTTGAATTCTTTCTTCAACTTCTGTAGCCATAATAATCTCCCCTAATCGCTTGATAATCATTTCACAAGTAAATTGTACAACACCCACCATAGCAAGTAAATGCTTTATTGTGATTTTAATCACATGTTTAATTGAAAAGCATTTGAACGCGTTTTCATTTGAATGACAACAACATTCCTAAGTGGTTTTATATTGTGAATTACTATACAAATTGTGCACATATAGTTCAAGTCTTATTTTTCACCTCTTATTTCACTTAAAAATGCCGGTAATTCAAAAAGAAGCGATTAAGGCATTAACCCTAACCGCTTCTTATTTATTTTTTATAAAAACTCATCAAAATTAATATCATCCAAAGATGAGACCTTATAAACCTGTGCTTCTAGTGACTTAAAGTCAAAATATTGATTCACGGTGAATTTCATGATATCGAATACACGTTGGTAGTAGTGTTGTGGCACGTAGTGCTTCCACACAAAATTCTTGAAACAAAGATAAACATCTCTGGCTTCAATATTTGGATAACCTTCTACAGAAAATTCAGATACCTTACGTTCAAACCATGGAAGCAACTCCTCATAAAAATCTTTCGATTCTTCAGCCATCCACTTTCACTCCATCACGTTGCCTAAAAACTATTTATTCCGAGATATCCTCAGTGTTTTCATCTAGAACAACAGTCGGTTCTGCAGCTGTTGGTGCAGATTTTTTGATACGGGCAATTGCTCTTTTCTCAAAAGTTAAGAAAATACCTTCGCAATCAAGTGTTACCGTGTTTTCCGCAGTATTTACTTCCTCAATCGTACCATGCAAGCCACCAATAGTGACAACTTGGTCGCCATGTTTCATTTGGCTCAACATATCTTGTGTTTTCTTAGCTTGTTTCTTTTGAGGGCGAATCATCAAGAAATACATAACACCAAATAATAAAGCATAAAAAGCTATCATTACAATTGTATCCATTATTAAAATTCCTCCACTAGTTAGTCATTTTTATCATCGTATTTAAATGATACCATAACATTTTAAAACAGTTTAGCATTTTCTTTGTTGAAGCCATACTCTTCGACGAATGCTTCACGAAACTCCAACAAATTATCATCCATGATTGCTTGTCTGACATTATTCATCAAATTATGCAGGAAATGCAGGTTGTGATACGTTGTCAAACGCAATCCAAAAATTTCGTCAGCTTTGAATAAATGTCGAATATAGGCACGTGTATAATTTTTACATGTATAGCAGTCACATTTTTCATCTAGCGGACGGAAGTCCCGTTCATATTTAGCATTTTTTACAACCAGACGACCTTGACTTGTCATGCATGTACCATTGCGGGCAATTCTTGTCGGTAGAACACAGTCAAACATATCGATACCACGAATGACGCCGTCAATCAATGAATCCGGTGCGCCGACCCCCATCAAATAACGCGGCTTGTTAGAAGGGATAACTGGCGTTAGATAATCAAGAACTGCATTCATTTCTTGCTTCGTTTCCCCAACAGACAATCCCCCGATTGAATAGCCTGGGAAGTCCATTGAAACCAAGTCGCTTGCACTCTGTAAACGTAGATCCTTAAATCCAGCACCTTGAATAATGCCGAATAGACCTTGTTTATCAGCTTTATTATGTGCTTTTAAACCACGCTCTGCCCAACGACTCGTTCTAGCCACAGAGTCCTTGATATAATCGTAGCTTTCACTAAAGGGTGGACATTCATCAAAACTCATGATGATGTCTGCACCTAATTTATTTTGGATATCTATCGCTTTTTCTGGAGAAAGGAACATTTTTGATCCATTTAAATGGTTACGGAAATGAACACCTTCTTCTGTAATTTTACGATTTTCAGCTAATGAGAATACTTGGAAGCCTCCGGAATCCGTTAAAATACCCCGATCCCAATTCATAAATTTATGTAAGCCGCCTGCTTCCTCAACAAGTTCAGCCCCTGGGCGTAACCACAAATGATAAGTATTACTCAAAATAATTTGCGAGCCCATTTCTTTTAATTCTTCTGGTGCCATGGTTTTAACGGTAGCTAATGTACCGACTGGCATAAACATAGGTGTCTGAAATGTTCCATGAGGTGTTGTAATTTCACCTAAACGCGCACCTGTATGCTTTTCTTCTTTTATCAAACGATACTTGATTGCTGGTTCTGTCAATTTCTTTATTCCTTTCCGATTAAAACTTGTCGCTCTCAAGTATATCACATAACAAGATGCGATTAAAATTAAAAAGAACTCAGACAAAAATGCCTGAGCCGATTATAATTATTTACTGTGTTATTAAATTAAATTGTTGCTTCAAGATAGCCATTGCCTCATCTGTAGAACCACATGGGTACTCAATTGCTGCAATAACTCTCTCTTCTTCATCAATTGCCTTCATTACTTCCTTAATTGGAATATCACCATTTTGGAATAGTGTCATTTCTACATTATTCTCTTTGGTTCTTGTGACATTTTTAATGTGAATGTAATTAACGTATTTATTTAGTTTTGAAGCCGCAGTTAGTGGTTCTTCGTCTATGTATACAAAATTACCTGTATCGAATGTTAGGCCAAAGTTTAAACCATTTGCCAATGCGCTCTCCATAAATGTTTGCAACGCTTGGATACTACCATTTTCGATGGACTGATCATTCTCAATACTCACGCGGACATCGGGGAATTTGTCAAATATCTCCTTCAATTCCGAAACCAACTCTGGATTAAAACCCCTGTAATCGCCAATTGTTAATTTTATCTGAATGGCACCTAACTCTTTTGCTTCCTTCAAGAACGAAGTTAACTCCTTGTTAACTTTCCCTTCAAAAAATAAAGTTGACGGAATAGAGTACAAAAGCGCTAATCCTAGTTTCGAAGCTTCTTTATTAGTTTTTAGTAGCTCAACCTCGAAATCTCGGATAAACTCTCTCCGAACTTCAATAAATGGAACACCGATTTTCGCTAATTCTGAAAAATATTCCCATTGTTGTTTTGAGCTATTAGTCAATTCATCGTTAAAAACGAGTGTATTGACGCCTGTTAAACGAATCATGCCATTCCTCCTGGATTAATATTCTGGCTTTTCTAAAATGACTGTGGCAATAACAGCATCTCTTAACCATTTTTTATCTAACTTTTTTCCCTTAGTGCCCGATGTAGTGTTTCTAGAGGTCGAAATTGATTGCCATGTCTCAACCGATGATTTTGGTACTTCGTTTAACAAACTACCAAAATAGGCCGCATAACCATCATACTCGTTTATCACAGCATCAATTTCTTGGCTAAGTACAACAGCATCCTTATCTAAATCAGATGTTTCATCATAAAACGGCTGTTCCTCCTCTAGATAGGGTGAAGCTATAGACTGTTCATCTTTTTGAGTTTGAAACAGTTCCCCTTTTTTAATATCAGGGGTTTTTATTTTCCTTGGTAAGGATTGCAGAACCGGCCAAACATCTTTGCGACGAAGAAATTTCATTAATTCCATCATTGGCCTCTGCGACTTGAATATTGCTTTTATCTCTTCTTCATATGAATCAGGCAAATTATCCCTTAATAACTGATAGAGTTCTTGAGGATTGTCACTCAATAATTCTTGCCATGATTTGTTTCGCGTTTGGGTTTGTGATTGGTTCGTTCTTCTACTTTGACTTCTTGAATAAGTTTGAGCACTGTCCACACTTACTTGTCTAACAGTTTTTGTGATGGGTGCTTTATCCCATTGGTTACGTTTGGTAGTTTGTCGCGTATCCTTGCGGGCACTACGAATTAAGTTTCGAATAAAAGTCACCCAAATAACTAGTACAAACGCAAATATCAAGAGATTAAACAAATAGGAAATCATGATAGCAGTCATTATGTATCACTTCTATCTTTATTGTTGGATAGTGAGTTTCTCATTTCTGTATCGGCACTAATGTTTTTCATACGGTAATAATCCATTACCCCGAGGTTGCCATTCCGCAAAGCTTCTGCTAGAGCCAATGGAACTTGTGCTTCAGCTTCTACTACTTTTGCTCGTTGTCTTTGAACTTCGGCAATCATTTCTTGCTCTTCAGCAACAGCTAGAGAACGTTTTTCCTCGGCTTTTGCTTGCGCTACCCGTTTGTCGGCCTCAGCTTGTTCGGCTTGTAGTTTCGCACCGACGTTACGTCCGACGTCAACGTCCGCGATATCGATGGATAGAATTTCAAAAGCGGTACCAGAGTCTAGGCCTTTTCGTAAAATCGTTTGGGAAATTGAATCCGGATTTTCTAATACTTTAGAGTGAGTTATGGCAGAACCAACGGTAGTTACGATTCCTTCTCCAACACGGGCGATAATGGTTTCTTCACCAGCACCACCGACTAGTCGTTCGATATTTGCTCGAACCGTTACCTTAGCCTTTGCCTTTACTTCAATACCGTTCATTGCAACCCCAGCAATAATGGGTGTTTCAATTACTTTAGGGTTAACACTAACTTGAACTGCTTCAAAAACATTACGGCCGGCTAAGTCGATTGCCGCTGCCTGTTCAAATTCCAAGTCAATATTTGCGCGTTGGGCTGCAATCAATGCATCGATAACTTGGTTGATGTCCCCACCAGCTAAATAATGGGCTTCCAACTCACCGATGTCGATATCCAAACCAGCCTTCGTTGCTTTGATCATCGGTTGAACGATCATACTTGGTGCAACCCTTCGAAGGCGCATTCCAATCAAATCAGAAATTTTTAACTTTACTCCTGAAAAGTAGGCCGTAATCCAAAGTCCTACTGGCACAAAACGGAAAAACAATGATAATACTAAAATAACCAAAACAGCAATAATTATTAAACCAATTAATCCTTCTGGCATCTTTCTACAACTCCCTCACAATGATTTTTATTCCTTCAACATGTACAACTTCTACACTTGAACCTTCTTGGATAATTTTCCCATCACTTACAACATCGAGCGTTCTTCCGTTTATTTCAACTTTGCCAGATGGTCTTAAGGTTGTAAGGGCTGTTCCTTTTTCATAAAGATACTCTTGATAATTCTTTCCAGTGGAATAACCCCTATTGCTTTTTAAGGCTGAACCAAGCACTAGATTCTTTCCAGGTAAAAATCTGTATCCTTTTTTCAAAAGAACATAGGCAGTAATGACAGCAATTATAAGTGCCAATGACAAATCCATGACGCTTCCCCATAAATCGGCTCTATTTGAAAAATAACCAAAACCAATTAGGGTAACTCCGATGATTCCTATTAAGCCAAAATCGGGAATAAATACCTCTGCAATCAAAAGTAAAATTCCAAACAAAAACAGTAAAAAAGTCAGCCATGTACCGCTATCAACTACCATAAAATAGCCAAAAAAGCTGATTATTGAAAGTAAACCAAATATCACCAAACGATTGGTGAATAACAGAAGGACCAAACTGACGAATCCTACAATTAAAAATATAGTTTCCAACACATTTATCACCCCCTCAAAATGCTTTTTGAACTTATGGATGATTCTAGCTTAATTTTATCGCAATTATCACAATAAAGAAAGCGACAAGATAGTTATCCTACCTTGTCGCCCCTATTAATTATTTGCTTTTGTTTCTCTATTGATAATCTATTTATCTGATACCCAACGCAATTCGCGCATAACGAGACATGCGTTCTGTTGTCCAGGCTGGATACCAAACCAATTTTAAATTTATATCTTTAACTTCAGGAACCGTTTTTAATGCCCGGTGGATTTCATCCTGAATAATATCTGCTAGTGGACATCCCATTGTCGTTAAGGTCATATTTATTTGGCAATAACCATTTTTTTCTAAGATGACTTCATATATCAAACCCAGATTTACGATATCGATACCTAATTCAGGATCAATGACTTGCTCTAAAGCTGCCAATACCCGTTCTTTGATTGCTTCTATTTCTTCATTTGAATATTCTAATGGTGATTCAGACAATTCAAATCCTCCTTCAAATCTTTAAGGGTATCTTACCAACTTTTTCATAAAATAACAATCGCATCCGAATTTTTAAACTCCAAGATAATCGGCCATCTTAACGAATACCTCATAGGGAACTTTATGTGCATGCCCTTCATAAAATTCAAAATGCACGTTTTTTGCATAAGGCTCTTGGGATATTGACTCCACAAATGCCTTCATCTGTTCAAAAGGAACTGTTTCATCCTCTTCGCCATGCCAAATATAAAAAGGTCTCCCTGCTATTTTTTCAGGTGCTCTTTTTAAGCTTAGTGGATTAAAAGGCGCCATTGCTTGCAAAACAACATCTTGATCGATACTTTCGAGCCCTTCAACTACTGAGCGCCACTGCGAAGTCAGTAGCCACTGGGTAAAAGAGGAAGGGTCTGGATTTCCCATTAAACAGCCGCCAGCTTTTATCCAGGGATATTTAGCGAAGGCCATGCAAGTAGCGATAGCTCCCATCGATAGTCCCGTTACTGTAACTTGATTTTTGGTCGCTAGGCCCTTTGCTACATAATAATCCACGAGAGCCGGCAGTTCTTCTACGGTCTTTAATTCGATATGCCAAAACGCCATTTCTTTTGGTCCCTGGTAAGGCTCTTCTTTTCTCTCACCATGTAAAAAGGCATCCGGAATAATGGTTCGAAAGCCACGTTGTGCTAATTCGTATCCTGCCGTTAAGCCCTGCTCCTTCTGATTGGTAACGCCATGATAAAAGATAGCGAGTGGTATTTTTTTATCAATCTGATTACTCTTTACCAATTCAATAACAGGAATGTTATTTACGATTTTTTTATCAACTATAATCATTTTACCAACCCCTTGCCAAGTACCTAATACTAGATTTTTTACTATATTTAGTGTAACATTATGCAGAAATAAGCGCCAATAAACAAAGGGAGGTTCAGGACAAATGAATCAGAAATTAATAGCAATTGATTTGGATGGTACGACATTAAATAATCACTCTCAATTATCGCCTCGAACCATCTCAACATTAGACCAAATAAAAAGCGAAGGCCATATTGTCATGATAGCGACAGGCAGGCCTTATCGTAACAGTAAAGAATTCTATGACAAATTGGGTCTAACATCTCCTCTGGTTAATTTTAACGGAGCGCTTTGTCACTTGCCTGAGACAAAGGATTTTTACCATAAAACGTTGGATTTGGATTTAGTAACGGATTTGTTGGAACACCAAGAAGATTTAGGAATTGACTGGATCAGTGTTGAAGGCAAGCAACGTCTTTATGCTACATACAAAGAAATCCCGGTCAATGAATTCTATCCCAAAGATACACACTCCACTTTTATTTCGACCGCAACTAAATTAGATGAGAAACCCACAGCTTTAAGTTTATTCATGGATGAACATAAACAAGAAGCAATTCGCTTACGGATAATGGAAAGATATGGGGACCTCCTTTCTATCAGAACGTGGGGCGGCACGTTGCCTTGTCTTGAGATAGTTGCACCTGGAATCCAGAAAGCTGTTGGTGTCGATGAAGTCGCTCGTTTCTATGGGATTGAACGCAAAAATATCTTGGCGTTCGGCGACGAAGATAATGATATGGAAATGATTGAATACGCCGGACACGGTGTCGTCATGAGTAACGGAATCGATAAACTTAAAAACATTGCCAATGATATAACTGAATTTTCAAATCATGACGATGGCTTAGCCATTTATCTTGAAAATTATTTTTCCCTGAACTAAAAAAGAGATTAACCAATAATTTGGTTAATCTCTTTTTGTATATTCTGCTTCAAGTTAAAGCATAACATGTTCTTCTTCCGGTTTGATTTTCCAGATTTCATCTGCATATCTCAAAATTGTATAATCCGCAGAGAAAGGTCCAGCGTTAGCGATATTCATAAGTGCACGCTTATTCCATAATTCCCGATCAAGGAAATCTTCATCCACTTGTTTATGCGCTTCGATATAACTATCAAAATCCTGTAACAAATAATACTCATCGTTATATTTAACTAAACTATCAAAAATATCTTGCCCCACATGTTCAATCCCTGGAATTGATCCGTCAATCAACATGTTCAAGATTCTATTTATCCGCGGATTTGAATCATAAATCTGGCGTGAATTATAAGTTCTGTTTTCATTCAAAGCTTGCACTTCTTCATTCGTTAATCCAAAAATATAAATATTTTCTTTACCTACATAATCATGGATTTCGATTGTCGCACCATCCATTGTTGCCAACGTCAAAGCGCCATTGGCCATCAGCTTCATGTTGCTTGTCCCCGAAGCTTCTTTACCAGCAAGAGAAATTTGTTCACTGATATCTGCAGCTGGAATAATCAACTCGGCCAACGATACACCATAATTCTCAACAAATACCACTTTGATTAAGTCATTGATAGATTCATCATTGTTAATCATATTGGCAATTTCATTAATCAATTTAATAATTTGTTTTGCGTAATGGTAACTCGGGGCAGCTTTTGCTCCAAAAATGAAAACGCGTTTCGGTAAATCTACACCGGGATTATCTTTAATGTAATTATAACGATCCAAAATGTGCAGAACGTTTAATAATTGACGTTTGTAAGCATGCAGACGTTTGATTTGGACATCAAAAATAGCTGTAGGATCGATTTCAATACCCATTTCATTCCAGACATACTTTGCAAATTTCTTTTTGTTCTCAAGTTTTACATCATCTAAACGTTTCAAGACATTTTTGTCATTTGCATAAGCCTTAAAGACTACCAGTTCATTAGGTGATTTTTTCCACTCCGTGCCAATGACATCATCCAATAACGCTGTTAATCCTGGATTGGAAATTTGAACCCAACGTCTCATAGTAACGCCGTTGGTTTTATTATTGAATTTACTCGGATACATTAAGTAGAAATCATGTAACGTTTGATTCATCAAAATATCCGTGTGCAATTTCGCTACACCATTAATACTATGACTCCCAATAATAGCCAAGTTTGCCATCTTAATTTGACCGTCTGCAATAATAGCTATACGGTAAGTTAGTTCTTCACCATATAGAGGAATTTTCTTTTCAATATGACGGCGGTTTATTTCTAAGATGATTTGATAAATTCTTGGTAATAATTGAGCGACCATATCAACTGGCCAACGTTCCATTGCTTCTTGGAGAACGGTATGATTGGTATAGCTGACTGTTTTTTTCGTAATTTCCCAAGCTTGGTCCCACGATAAGCCCTCTTCATCCATCAATATACGCATTAGCTCAGGTATTACTAACGTTGGGTGGGTATCGTTAATATGAATGGCAATTTTATCCGGGAAATAACTCCAGTCCAAATTTAGTTCCCTGAAATAACGTACAATACTTTGAACACCGGCAGACGAGAAGAAGTACTCTTGTTTTAGACGTAGTAATCGTCCTTCATAATTAGAATCGTCTGGATAGAGATACTCAGTGATCTGTTTGATTTGATCACGGGCTTCATCGGTCGGATACAAGTATTCTTCTCCATATGGAATTTCCGCAGACCATAGACGCAAGTTATTTACGACGCCATTTTCATAGCCTACTTGAGCCGTATCATAAGGAACAGCCAGAATATTCATCGCATTATGGTAATGCGCGCGAGCGACATTCCTATCATCGTTTTCCAAAGTGACCTGACCGCCAAAGCGAACAGTTACAGCTTTGTTCTCACGACGAACTTCCCAAACATTACCATTTCTTAACCAATTTTCAGGTAGTTCAATTTGATTACCATCGATGAATTTCTGCTTGAATAACCCATATTGATAGCGAATACCATTTCCATGACCCGCTAAACCTGTTGAAGCAATCGAGTCCATAAAGCAAGCTGCTAGTCTTCCCAACCCGCCATTTCCTAATGCTGGATCCATCTCACCATCTGCCACTTCATCGAGATTTAACCCTAATTCCGACAACCCTTCTTTAACAACGTCCAGCAAACCTTGATTTAATAAATTACTTTTCAGCATCCGCCCAGGCAAGAATTCCATTGAAAAATAATAAACCTGTTTCGAACCTTTGTCTTTGTAATCTTTGACAGTTTGGCGCCAATCGGCAGAATATAAATTCTTGACCAAATAGCCTAAAGCAAGGAATTGCTCACGTTTCGAGCCTTCTTTATAATCAAATGCATACATTTCTTCAAACTTTTTTTTGAATCTTTCCTTGAATTGATTAACGTCCATTGCTTCCATGTACATCCCCCTTAAAACTAAGTAGTTGTTCTATACAAGAGATTGATAGAGTGACAAATAGTCTTGAGCAGGATGGGTCCAACTGAAGTCGCTACTCATGGCCTGATGGATAATTTTTCCCCATTGTTCTGGTTCTTCTTCATAAACATCCAGAGCACGGTAAATTGTCCCTAATAGATTGTATCCGTTGAATCCCCAGAAGCTAAAACCAGTACCCTCTCCGGTAATTTGGTTGTATGGTATCACGGTATCCTTTAGACCACCCACTTCGTGAACAATTGGAATCGTCCCGTAGCGCATTGAAATCATTTGAGAAAGGCCACACGGTTCAAAGGCAGAAGGCATCAAGAATATATCTGCTCCTGAGTAAATTTGTTGTGCTAAAGCCACGTCAAAATCAATAACTGCTTTAAATTTATCTGGATAAGCTTGCGTAAAATAACGGAATGAATTTTCAAATTGTGCTTCCCCCGTTCCTAATATCACAATTTGAACTTCACGGGTATGCATTAACTCTTGTACTTTTTCCTCTACAAGCTGGAAGCCTTTTTGTCCAGTTAAACGACTGACGGCTCCAATGAGAGGAATCTTTTCATCAACAGGAAGTCCTAGACGCTCTTGTAAAGCTTTTTTATTCGCGACTTTACCACCCAAGTCAGTGATATCGTAATGGTGTGGGATTCTTTTATCTGTTTCTGGATTGTTAATATCGTAATCTATGCCATTAATAATGCCCCGAATTTTCCACGAGTTATACCGTAACGTGCCATCTAACCCTTCTCCAAAATCAGGCGTTTGAATTTCTTGGGCATAGGAGGGGCTGACTGTAGTAACAACATCTGAGAAATTGATGCCGCCTTTAAGGTAATTCACGTTATCGTAGTAAGCTACTCCGGCTTCATGGAAAATGTTATACCCCGTGCCAAAAACCTCACTTAGAACATCTTGCGGATAAACACCTTGAAACAGAATATTGTGGATTGTAATCACTTTGCGAATCCCCTTAAGTGCCTCAACCCAATGGTATTTGTCAACCAACAGGACTGGCACCATAGCGGTTTGCCAATCATTAACGTGGATAATATCTGGAATAAAACCAATCTTTTCCATCATTTCAATAATTGCCATCGAAAAGAATCCAAAGCGTTCACCATCATCCCACTCACCATACAAGCCTGGGCGATTGAAGTAGTCTTGATTGTCCACAAAGTAGTAGGTTACGCCTTCAAGTTCAAGTGTTTTAATGCCACAGTAAACCCATTTTTTTCCTACGCTCATATAAAAATAAACCAGGTCTTCAGCCATATCTTTATATTCTTCAGATATTTGGCTGTAGAAAGGGAGAACGACGCGAATGTCGACTCCCTGCTTTACTAGTTCTTTTGGTAAAGCTCCTGCTACATCGCCCAATCCGCCCGTCTTGATAAAAGGTGCTGCTTCAGCTGCTGCAAATAAGATCTTCATAAGTCTCCTCTTTTCTAAGCCTGAACGGTTCTATTTTTCTCAATCACAATCAGATTATCTTTTGAACCTTTTAGGACAACGCCCGGTTCAATGGTGACATTTTTATCCAGGATACAGTATTCCAATACAGCCCCTTCACCTATTTTAGCTCCTTGCATAATGATCGAATCACGAATTTCTGCATTTTTCGCTACTTCTACTTTGCGGAAAACCATTGAATTTTCAATCGAACCTGCAATGAAGCCACCAGTTGCCAATAAGGATCGTTTTACGTTTGCACCGTCGCAATAATAGGTAGGTGCTTCATTTTTAACTTTTGTAATAATTCTTCTAGGACCATGGAAAACAGCATCATAGTAATCCTTATCAAGCAATGCCATGTTTGCTTCAAAGTAAGACTTAATCGAATCTAAATTAGCTATCGGACCTTTGTGTTCATACGCATCAACTTGGTAGAACTGGGCATAGTAAGCAACGAGGCGGTCAATATCCATACGAATCCCTTCTTTGTCTGCCCGGTCAATTAATTCTAATAATTTAGAAACACTCAGCATATAGAAGTTTAGACTCATTGGAACCTTATCTTCTGTATAATCGAAATCAGCGCTCGAAACAAACCCTAATACATCATGATCACCGTCTAGGCGAAGCACCTTTTCGTGAGGGTGACCTTGAACTTCTTGGACGGGCATGTTTTTATAAACGACTGTCATATCCCCACTATGTGCCATATGAAAATCGCGAATATCAGAAAAATCTAATGAAGCAACAATTTTCCCACCGCCAACTACAACAAATTCTGCTTTTGATTTTACTAAAAACTCTTTTTGGTTTTCATAGAAATAATTTTCATCGAAATGTTGATCGCTCATTTGCTGTTTCATGTAAGTTTGGGAAAAAGTGAAAATCCCACCGCTTAAATTTGATTCCAGGTTCCATACAGCACCACTTCTAATGTGGTCATACACAGAACGTCCAGAACCACCAATAAAGATGGCCGCAGAATCCATTTCTGCGTGGCTAAGATTTGACAAATGGAAGTCTAAGGCCCGATACCGACTTGCAAAAGGTAAAGCTGCAACTGGTCGATACGTTGTTAATGGTTGCATTTCCCTTGTACTAGGATCAGTTAAACTCAGAATTGCCGTAATTTTATTCATTCTCATAGTCTGTTCCTCCTACTTGTTCTTCAAAACCAATTACTTGGATATTATCGCGCGTCCCAATTATTTTTACACCATCTTGGATATTTGCAAATTCACCAATAATAGCGTATTTAATCGTAACATCTTTGCCAATTGTTGCATTCGCCATAATAACACTATCTTCAATGGAACTATTAGCTCCTAATTCTACATTTTGTGACACGATTGAATGTTCAACAGAACCGTCAATATAGCAACCATCTGCTAACATAGAATTGTTAACTTTCCCATTTTCGGAAATAAATTGTGGAGGAGCGACCGGATTTTTAGAATAAATTCTCCAGTTGTCGTCCCTGATGTTCAAACTATGATTGGGATCTAAAAATTCCATATTGGCTTCCCACAGGCTATCGATCGTTCCGACATCTTTCCAATACCCATCGAAGGAATAAGCATATATGCTTTCATTATTTTCGAGATAGGCTGGAATCACATCATGACCAAAGTCCATCATTCCTTTGCTGCCGCTGTTATCATCCACAAGGTATTTCCGTAATTTTTTCCAGTTGAAGATGTATATCCCCATTGATGCTAAATTACTTTTAGGTTCTTTTGGTTTTTCATCAAATTCAATAATTTTGCCATTATCGTCTGTATTCATGATTCCAAATCTTGAGGCTTCTTTAATATCAACCGGAATTACCCCAACTGTTAAGTCCGCATCTCTGTCGATATGGGATTGCAGCATCGCATCATAATCCATTTTGTAAATATGGTCCCCTGATAAAACCAATACATATTCTGGGTTTTTGGAGTCGATAAAGGCGATGTTTTGGGTAATCGCATTTGCTGTTCCTTCAAACCATTTTTCACCCTCTGAGTTTGTATACGGTTGAAGGATAGTTGCTCCCTTTTCGTGTCCGCTTAATCCCCAAGGCTCACCATTTCCAATATGATCATTCAATTCGAGTGGTTCGTATTGCGTTACAACTCCAACTTGTCTAACGCCTGAATTCGCACAGTTACTTAATACGAAATCGATAATACGGTAACGTCCACCGAAAGGAACTGCTGGTTTAGCAGTTTCTCTTGTTAATTTACCCAATCGTGTTCCTTGGCCACCAGCCAAAATCATTGCCATCATTTTATTTTTCATATGCTTCAGGAAGAACAGCCAATTCTTCCCTTCCCCTCCTTTTTATGCTTTCTTGTTTTTGTTCAAGCCATAAACTCTTTTGGGCCGTACATATACTGTCCCCATAGCTGGGACAACCAGTTCAATTGTGTGCTCGAACTGTTTGTAAGGTTGATTTACTGATTTCATTTCTGGTTGTGCTTTTGTCCATGTTCCTCCAAATTCCAGCATTTCAGTATTTAATAATTCCTCATAGGTTCCGCGATATGGAACCCCAATTTTGAAATGACGTCTTTCAACTGGAGTGAAATTGGTGATAATAATTAAGAAATCGCGTTCTTTTTCAGACTTACGAATAAACGATATGACTGACTCTTCATTGTTATCCGCATCGATAATTTCCATTCCTTCATAAGATTCATCTATTTCGTGTAGCGCTTTCTGATTACGATACAAGTGATTCAATGTTTTAATAAAATGCTGATATTCTTTATTAAATTCATTTTTTTCCAGGGCATCCCACTCTAGTTCCTCATAAAAACGCCATTCCAAAAATTGACCAATTTCATACCCCATAAAGTTCAATTTTTTACCGGGATGAGCCATTTGGTAGGCTTGTAAAGTTCTAAGCGTAGCGAACTGGTTGTAACGATCCCCTGGCATTTTGCCCAATAATGAATTTTTGCCATGCACCACTTCATCATGTGAAAATGGCAGAACAAAGTTTTCGTTGAAGGCATACATAAAAGAAAATGTAATGAGGTTAAAATTATCTTTACGGAACAATGGATCCATCTCAAAGAATCGCAAAGTATCATTCATCCAACCCATATTCCATTTATAATTGAAGCCCAATCCATCCAGCTCATTAGGCTTCGTCACATTAGCCCAAGAGGTGCTTTCCTCAGCAATCATCAACATGTCTGAATCACGTGCAAAGATTGTTTTATTCATTTTCCTCAAGAAGTCTACACCTTGTTGATTATGGTTACTGCCATCTTCGTTAGGTGTCCATGGACCCTCATCGTAGTCCAGGTATAACATATTGGATACCGCATCAACACGTATCCCATCTAAGTGAAATTCCTGCATCCAAAAAATTGCATTTGAAATTAAAAAACTATGGACCTGCATTTTTCCTAAGTCAAAATTCATTGTTCCCCATCGGTTATTCACTGCCCGATTTGGATCGTGATACTCATAAGTTGGTGTGCCATCAAAATAAGGAAGTGCATAGTCATTTTTACAAAAATGTCCTGGGACCCAATCGACAATGACACCAATGCCATTTTTATGGGCTTCTTCAACGAATTCCCGTAGTTCTAACACATTTCCATAACGAGCTGCAACAGCAAAATAACCGGTTATTTGATAGCCCCAAGATGCTTCAAGCGGGTGTTCCATTAAAGGCATGAATTCAATATGGGTATAGCCCATTTCCTTTACATATGGAATTAATGTTTCAGCTAATTCCTTAAATGAATAAGAACGTCCATCAGGATGGCGCTTCCATGAAGCGAAATGCACTTCGTAGATATTAAGAGGTTTTTTGTAGATAGATTTTCTTTTTTTGTTTGCATACCATAAACTATCTTTCCATTTTTTTTCTGGTAAATCTTGGACAATTGAAGCATCTTTTGGTGGTACTTCAAAAGCGAGTGCATAAGGATCGATTTTATAAAAAGTTTTTCCATCCTGGGTCTCAATGAAGTACTTATAGCAATGGCCCACTTCTGCTTTTTCAGTGAAAATTGACCATGCCCCAGTTTCCCCAATGCGTTCCATTGGGATTTCACCCCATTCGGAAAAATCACCTACTAATGATACAGTTTTGGCATTCGGAGCCCAAACCGTAAAACGCCAACCGTTTTTATTATTCTCAGAGCTGGGTTTGCTTCCCATAAAACGGTAACTTTCAAAATGTTGACCATTATTGAATAAATACATTTCTTTTTCGATGTGTGCTAAAGCCGAACTTTTCATTTTTCCTTATCCTCCTCCATCAAATATTGTGTTAGAACTTTTCAAAAACATTTAACATTAAAAAATTCTCATCTTCATGATAACATTCCTAACTTTATTTTTCCACGACATCAGAACGTTTCGGGACATTATTTAAATATAATTTTATTCCCTTACATAAATTATGAGAATGTTTTCGCTATCATTTCATAATGCGATATAGAGCAACAATTTTACATTAAATTGTTCGGCCTCTTAATTCAATATGGTCTCTCATAAAAATAAATCTTTTAACACATGTCCATCCGTTTTATTAGGAAAACGAAGACCAATCGCATGCAATAGGGTTGGGCCTTCATCCACTAATCTGGCCCCATTTAAGCGAGCATCTTTATTGATGCCAGGGCCAGATAATAACAGCATGGTTTGATAGTTATTTTTATCTGGGTGGAATCCGTGAGCTGCTTTCGCCAGTGTTCTGCCTTTTATCGTTTTCGCGGTACTTTCCATAAAAGGATGAATAATGTCATCTTTAAAATAATATCCCCTTTTAGCTTCAAGGATAAAAATTGCATTTTCATCGACGCCATCGTATTTAAAATCTTCTTTACCAAAAATATTATCCAAACGGGAATCGATTCCCTTTAAAGCATCAAGAATCATTTTATTGGTGATGGTTGGATCTTTGCGATAAATGTATGCCGAACCATCTGCAGATTTCAAGATAACTTTCCAATCCGTAATTTGATTGCGTTTATTTACAGTAATCCAACCTTTATCAACAAACAAATGATTTGGTCTAATGACAGTATGGGTATCGATTTGATAATGATCACCCAAGACGGCCAAGACTGTATCTTCCTTCATGCCACTCTCACTTAGAGCACTTAAAATCTGGCCTAAATGTTTATCCATTCTAACAATTGCTTCTTTTGCTTGTGTGCTATTAACTCCGTACTCATGTCGGGTACTGTCTAAATCAACAAGATGAATAGCCATCATGTCGGGCTTCTTATTGCTGATGGTGTCCACCGCTACCGCTGTAATAAAATCATCGAGTTGTGGTTGTTCAATCCCGTTACGAAGGTGTTTAAATTTATTATTCATTTCAACAGTATATTTGAGACTCGAAGCATAACCCGAAACCATAATTTGGTTCTGCCAAGGACGATTCGGAAAAATTTCCGCTAGATTATAATCAATTACCTTACTCCTACCGGTTACAGGCCATAAAAGAGAACCAATTGTATAGCCTGCTTGTTTAGCGACTTGAAAAATAGTGGGTGTTTTTATTGCTTTCTCATACCAAAACCAATCTGGAGAAATACGTTCCGGCTGCAATAAAGTATTGTTGGTTATCCCGTGTTGATTTGGGTACATACCTGTAGCGATTGAAGTATGAGCCATATATGTTAATGACGGGTATACTGTTCGGATCCCAGTTACTTGGGCGCTTATTCCCATCAACTCTTTGAAATGGGGTAATGTTCGGGCAAATTCTAAATCTGCATCACCAAATGCATCTAAAGATACAATATATAGTCTTTTTTTTGTCATAGTTCAACCTCCCTTTTCCCTTTTATAATACCATATCATTGTAAGTAGTCCTCATTCTGTCTATTGAACAATTCAGCACTCTCCGAAATATTAGAGAGTGCTGTTATATGCTACTATTATTTTTTCTTTTTGCGTATAGTTTTGCGTATCAGGATAATGACCATAGTGATTAACACGATAATCACAATATAAGGGATTGCATAAATCAACCAAATGGCCGCATCTTGAACCCAATAATAGAAGCTGTATAGAGAATCAAGAAGTGCTTCTCTGATACGTTCCCAAAACGACTGTGATTGATTTCTCGTATTGGAAATACGTTGCCGTTCCAATAATTGTACATGCACTGCTGTATAATCGATTAAATCATCAATTTGATCTAATTGTGATTGCAGAATTTCACGTTCGGCGATAGTTTGACTCAAATTATCTTCTATTTGCAGGATTTGTTCTATTGTTTCTGCTTGTTCCAAAAGTTCATTTAAACGTGTTTCTTTCTGATTGAGGACGCGTATTCTGGATTCCGTATCGCGATAATTTTTAGTCGCGTCCTCAGAACCTATCTGTTCACTGATTTTTTCTGCATCCATCCCCATTAAAGCATCCATGAAAAGTTCTAAATTTTCTTTGGGTACTCTTACCGTGTAATCAACACGTCGAAATTTTTTTGGATCTGCTCCAAAGGAACCTGCAGGAGTGTACTGCGATTCATAAGAGTATTCTACATAGGCATTCTGCTCCCGTACAGTTTCCAAAATATGTTCGCGGGATTCCTCATAAAGTAGCGTTTCATATTCAAGATAAATAGTAGTAATAACTTTTTCCCCGATTAGTCCCTCTTCAATTGCATCGGATTGTCCGGTTACGGCAGCTTCGTCGCGCATGTCACTGTCACCTGTTGAAAGCCCGCCATCCGATTGCATATTATCTTCCTGATTTGTGGAACAGCCTATAAGAATAAAAGAAACTAAAAGCATAAAATATTTCCAGCACGTTTTCATACCACTCACCTCCGGGGAATCTATACCTTTATTATAGCAATCTCCAGGGATATAAGAAAGGGTTTTCATTATTGATGTTATTGAAATGTTGCTGGGTCATGACTATCAAAAGTCATTTTTTTCATTTTCATTTGTACCCTTCAATCTACTTACCAAACAAAAAAAGGTTCTTGGTTATCTAGTGTTGGTGAAGGAAATGCCCTTTGGCCTGCGTGTTTGCTTGTGTACTGCCGTGGGACCGCCCTGAGCCTGTAGTCTCCGGGCTTGCAAGCCTCAAAGGGACCGTAGACGCTGAAGCATCAACGGTCCCTACTTTCGCATTGCATCCTTGACACGGCCACCAGCAACCCAACCGTCCTGCGGGATTTCCGCGAAGAATACCTACCAACACCATAAATAATAGAACCACAAAAAAAAGAGCTACACCCAAAAGGGTGTAGCTCTCCTGCGGCATGATAATCATGGATAACGCCTTGTTCACATCAAATTGTTATCAAACATCCACTTACCGTGGTGTGTTAAACACATATGTCCCGCATCAACTACGATCGCAAATGGATCGTAAGTCGCCTCGTCGCATAAATGATATATTATCATATTAAAATGGGATACGCAAGTTTTTTTTAACGATCTTGTACAACTTCAATTTTATAGCCATCTGGATCCATTACAAAGTAATAACGGAAATCGGAATTAGGCAATCCTTTTAAATCCGTCATTTCAAAACCGGCAGTTTTATGAGCTTCATGCGCCGCTGGAACATCTTCCACAGCTATTGCGATATGACCATAGCCATCTCCTAACTCATAGCCTGGATGATCATAATTATATGTTAACTCTAATTGATAATCGTCACCCGGCAAGGATAAATAAACCAGAGTAAATTTATGTTCAGGATAATCTTTTCTAGAAACTTCTTCGAAGTCAAAAGCCTCCTTGTAGAAAGCCAATGATTTTTCTAAATCCTTTACCCGAATACAAGTGTGAACCATTTTCATATAAGATCGACTCCTTTTAATGTAATGTCACCATTGTAACATGAGCCTTGAAATTTGTTAATTTTACTTGTGCTCAAATTGAAACTCGATTATGCTAAGGGAGACCGAAATTGTAAAGGGGCAATTTTTAAATGAAACAATGTTATTTTTGTAATCACTCTATTCCTGATGACGCCGTTGTGTGTCCCATGTGTGGAATGGAAGTGATCGAAGAAAAGGGAAATAAGCCTTTCATAGAAAAGCAATCCTACAAAATAAATGTCGAAGCTTCATCTAGGAAAGATGAAAAGCAATTCAGCTTTAGAAAAGGATTATCTTCTTTATCACATTACGGGACTTTCCTGGCTAGAAAAACCGTTCACCCGCTAGAGAGCGTTCCCGACCTGAATATTCTGACCTTATATGGATATTTAACGCTCGTTATTTCCGCTGTTTTATCTGCTGGAATAGTGACGCGAGTCGTCGGAGCTTTAGAAAATACATACCAAGTTTTATCCTCTATCTCAATCTTACCTGTTCTAAGTTTTTCCTATTCCTGGCTGGAATGGTTAATAAAATTAAGTCTCTTTTTCTTCTTAAATTATTTATTATATGGTATCCTATCCTACCTCTTCCAAAAGAATAAAGTTGAAGGGCCTTCAACCTTTGGAAGTTGGCTGGCTGAGTTCAGCGCCATGAATGCACTCTACATTTTGATTTTACTCGCATTCTTTTTATTATCTTTTGTTGCTCCCATTGGATTGGGAATTCCGGCCCTTCTATTTGTGGCGATCCACCAATTAAGTTATTTGGTAAGTTTCCTTTTAACTATCGACAATATAAATGCTAACAAAAAATATTACCAGGGTCTCATTTCTACAAGCATCCATTTTCTATTGATGGTGGTTATTGCATACTTATTAATAAAAATATAAAAAAACGTATACCCATTCACCACCCTAGTGGTTAAGTTGGGTACACGTTTTTTTAATTATCCATTGTATCAAATGCATAAGGAACCAAATCCGAGACGGTTAAACGTTTGATATCACCTTTTCCATTTGTCACGAAAACCGGTGTGTCAGAATCACACAATTCCACCATTACCTGACGACAAATACTACAAGGCATGATGTAGTCTTCTACATTCGCAGCAACTGCGATGGCTGCTACATCATGCTTGCCGTAGCCCTTAGTGACACCAGTAAAGAGAGCAGTACGTTCAGCACAATTCGTAGCCCCGAAAGATACATTCTCAACGTTAACACCGGGAATTACTGTACCATCTTTATAGAGAACAGCTGCTCCCACCGGAAAATGAGAATACGGAACATAAGCTTTTTCTTTAATTTTTTTAGCTTCAGCAGCCAATGATTCGATTTGATTTTGCAGAATATCCAAACTAGTCAACCTCCTTGATAATGTTTAGTATTCCTATTATAACCGATGTTCACTGTAATGCTTTAATTATTAGTTTTTTCTAAGATTCTCATACCATCAGCAATCACTTTTGCCGTTATATTATAAGGATGCATACCAACAGGTGATTCACTACGAGCCGCAAATTGACCGATTTCCATTAGTTGTTCATCGCTTAAATAATCAAGCCCCATCTCTTTCAAGGACGTTGGAATCCCTAATGGAAAATAGAATTCTTTCAGCTTTGAAATTTCTTCCCATTTATTCTCGACTGCTAATTGAACCAGAATACCATAGCCTACTTTATGGCCATGTAAAAATTGATGTGATTCCGGAAAAACGGTTATCGCATCATGAATTTCATGAGCAACAGTGGTGCGGGCCAAGTAATCTCCAAAACCGCCAACCGTTCCACTAATAGAAATAATTGTTTCTATGACGGCTACTATTTCAGGAGAAATGACTCCCATTTCTAAATCAGCTAGCGCCTTGTTTCCATTTTCCAAAATGATGTTCTGACAAAGTTCTGCTGCTCTACGTGCCATAAGTAACATGGGACTCATTTGGTTCCCAGGCAACGACAAGATGACATCTGACTCATACCATTTCGCCAAAGTGTCTGCCATTCCTGCGATAAAATATTCTTTAGGGGAATTAATAACCAATGCTGGTTCGATCAATAACATCTTTGCTTGGACTGGTAAGACTTCCAAACCAGACATGCTCCCCTCTGGATGGTAAACAACAGTAACTGAAGTCCATGGTGCGCAGTTACTCGCTAGTGTAGGGATAGCAATGAATGGTAATGAATTAGAGAGATAGGCTGCATATTTGGCTGTATCTTGAATTTTACCACCACCCAAGCCGATAATGGCTTCGGCTCCCGTTTCTGTGGCACGCTTTGATACTGCCGCTATTGCCTCTTCACTTGCCTCGCCCATAAAATGGTATTCCTCTATATTAATATCTGAAGTTAACAACGGCTCCAAGAATGGTTGTGCTTTTTTCCATGATATAGTCCCATGTACGATAAGGATGCGAGTAATCCCAATCCTATGCAGCCGCATTGGCAAACTAGCCAAGACACCTTCTGCACAAATGTATTCTTGCGGACCAGGGTGAATCGTTAAAAAATCAGTCATATAAATTTTCCCTCCGAATGTCATATAAAGTATTCTCATTATAATCTAATTTGGTCGAAAAGGTAGAAAATAATATGGTAAGATAGTAATTATCTTTAACTTCAGAGGGGAGAAATTCATTAACTCATGTTCACGATATTATTACAGCAAATGTTAACAATGCTGATACTCATTCTTTTTGGTTTTGCTTTGGTTAAAAGAAAAGTCATCGACGGAAATGGCGCGAAACAAATTTCTACTCTTTTATCAATGTATGTGATGCCCGCATCGATGATTGCGTCCTTTAATGCTGACTTTGATTTCAACCGATTAAAATTGTTCGGCTGGGCTATCATTGCCGCTGTCCTAACAATTACGAGTCGTATTTTATTAAATCACTTTGTATTCGACGAAGAAGATCGCACGGCAAAGTATGGTGTTACTTTTTCTAACTCTGGATTCTTTGGTATTCCCATTGTTACAGCTTTAATCGGTACACAAGGAGTATTTTTTATGTCGGCCTATATTATGTGCAACAATATCCTTCAGTGGACTTATGGCCGTGCTTTAATTTCTGGGGATCGTAGTTCCATGAGTTTACGAAAAGTATTCACCAATCCTGGTATGGTTGGTGCTTTAATTGGCCTATCTATATACATCACCCAACTGCCACTTCCACAATTCATGTGGAAAGCAGTTAATAGCGTTGCAGCCCTGAATACTTCTCTAGCAATGATTATTATCGGTAGTTTTCTGGCTAATAGCGAATTGAAAGAAATTTTCACTAATAGGACTTCATATAAAGCAGCAGCTATGCGCTTAGTGATTACCCCCATACTGGCCATTATCATCATCAAATTGTTGCCTATAAATAATAGCGAAGTAGAACTTGTCATGACGATTGCTTCCGTTGCCCCAGCAGCAGCGAACACAGCAATTCTCGGGCGTTTATTCGGAGGAAACTACGAGTATGGAGCACGCATAGTCGTTTTAACTTCGCTCATTTCTATCATAACGATTCCTTTAATGCTGCAATTAGCGGAAATAGTCTATGCCTTATAACAAAAAGCGTTCTGCAAAAATGCAGAACGCTTTTTTCATATCCTAGTTAAATAAATTGAGAATTGCTTGCCAAATTTCATTGAAGAAATTACCAATCTTGTCAATGACACCACTGTCTTCAGCTTTTGAGACTAAATCTGAGATTTTACCTTGAACATTTTTAGACAAATCCTGCAATTGTTCTTTCACTTGTTGTGAGTCAATCGCGGATGTTTGTTGGTACTTTTCAAACAAGTCAAGCAGCCGTTGGAATTGTTCTTGCGTTACATAGCCTTCAAGTTGATTGTTTGCCAACGCCTCATTAATAATGCGTTCAATATCTTCTCTAGTAGCCAATTCGCCAACCTGGTCTTTTAAATCAGCCAATTCCTGCTTGATTTCAATGATAGCTTGATCCAAACGGGTAGTATCAAAGCCTTCGTCCGCAGCATTTTCTTGAGCAATTGCATTTGTCGTTTCCAGTTCTTCCTGGGCAACTTCCATACGATCTTGATCTAGTTTCTCACCATTGGCATCAAACGCTTTATAAATACCCGTCAAGGCACTCTCACCGGTTACACGGCTGATACTTGCAACAATCACATCTGCATCAGCAACACCAGCCGTAATAGCGGCATTTGTGTATTGCTCTTCAGTTATTTCAGTGATATTGTCAGGTGTTTGGATTGTAACTTCAACACCTTCACCGGCATCCTCTTTCTGGACAAGAACAGATGAAATCATCACTGATGTGTCGGCTGCACCTTCATTTAAATAGTTAGCCAGGTCCTCACCGGTAACAGCCATGCTATTAACATTGTCCATGACTTCGATACCTAATAATTCCGCTGTTTCTTCTATTTGAACTTCTGACAGACCCCCGCCATAGACAAAGGTGGGTTTGCCCCACTTTTCATTGATTACAGTCGTATCAATTCCTGATTCACTCGCTAATACGTTTTTAGGGTCCAGTGTCCCCGTAGCACCTAGCGTTACAGTAGTAGTTAATAATACAAGCGACTTTTTTAAATGTTTCATTTATTCACCCTCCTATAACAATAAGAGTAATCTTTATTGTTTTAATAGACATCCAACCTAGGATGTATTTACCATTAAGCTTTGACAGTTTTACTCGGTACAGCACGCCATACCATTCTAGCAAGTTCCAAATCAACCATACTATGGATGACCGTACCTACACCGACGAGCCCCATAACAGAAATAAGTAGGCCTTGATCATAATAAGCGGTCGACAAATTGCCTGCGAAATAAAAAACTGATACAACCAGCACTTCACATAATGCATGTAAAATTCCAATTAAAAAACTATAAATCCATCTATTTTTGGTGATTGCCATAGTTTTTGGGTGTTTAGATAAATACACTGCTCCTAAATAAGCAAAAATTAAATGGCTCGCTGCTCGAAGGGTAACAACAATCGGGAATCCACCTAAAAGGAAACCAAACGCAGTTCCAATCGCAACTGCAACAGCTACATAGGGGGAAATAAACATCGCGATAAAAGTAGCTACATGGCTTGCTAAAGTAAAAGAAGCGGGTTCCAATATTATTTTCAAGGGAGAAATCATCGGTATAAGTATTCCTACTGCAATCAATAACGCTGCAATAGTGATTTTTCTGGTACGTTGTCTATTTTTCAAAATACATCAAAACCCTTCATCACAATTTTATGTCAAAACAGGTGTCTTGACACCTACCTTTTGATTATAGTTTTTTCATTGAAAAAGTCAACCATATAAAATCCCTGCTGTTTCGAGTTCAGATTTAATACGGTTAAAGGTCTTCTTATCTTTACACTGAATGGTATGTGTATGAATTCCACCAGTCAATGAAGCTAACATTTTTGATTCATTTTTCTTCACTTCTTTTAAATACTCTTTAATGTCAAAACGATTGGCAATTCTTAATTTTCCCGAGATCGTTCCGTACAATGGGTGTTCTACGATGACATCCAACACCTGTCCCCCATTATCAACTATGATCTGGAGTTCTTCTTTCGTTTGATCAGCGGTGTGCAAGCAGACAATTTTACCTTGATAAAGATAAGTTTCTTCCTCATTCCTTGGGAGGAGGTAACCCCTTGGAGTCGATAAGATATCATATCCCTCTGCTCTTAATAATGCTATATCCCCCACTATGACTTGTCGGCTGACATTGAATTGCTCTGCCAATTTCCTCGCACTCACAGCCACCTCAACCCGTTTGAGGCATTCTAAAATCTCTTGCCTTCGTGCCACAGTACTCATCAATATCCCCCTTTTCCAGAAATTCATTAATTATATTTTATCACGTTACCACTGACTTTTCCTACCTTCTCTACTATAATAAGTAAAATAGCAATATGAAAGGATCGTTGAGATGCTGAAGTTAACCAATCTAACAGAGGAAAACCTTGATGCAGTACTCAGTCTTAAAATGGAAGCTTGGCAAGCCGGAAAATTACCCACTGTGGCAGAAGAAATAGCCAAGGCTTATGTTGCACCTGATATACGGATACCTTTAGTTATCAACCAGCGAGAGGAAGTTGTCGGCTTTATGGTATTCGAGTTTTCAAAAACTGGTGATTCAATCAACTTGCCCTATTTTATGATGGCTTGGCAGCACCAAAACAAAGGATTCGGTACAGAAGCCTTGCGTAGGTTTATTGCATATGTCGACGGCTTGAATCATATACAACATATACGTTGTATTATTGGAACAGGGGATTTAATCGGTAGAAAAACCCTTGAATCTGCTGGTTTCATGCGGGGATTTACAAATATAGAAAAACGCGAAAATGAGATGGTTTTTATTGTTCGCTAGATGATGGAGGTAATTATGGATTCTATGAGATACGAAGCGTATCGTGAATGGCGGGATAGTATGTTGCTTTTTCAAGAAGACTTGGAATGGGACGAAAATGAAGAGGCAGACTTCGCCGTGTGGGATGCCGCAGATCACGAAGCGCGCGACGATTTTAATCTGTTTCTTGCAGCAAAAACACTCGACCAAGTTAGCTTCACTGAAATGAAAGAGATGGAATTACGATACGAGGAAGAGAACTGATTTAACAAAACTTCACAGTCAAAAAGAGGCGAACCAATGGGTTCGCCTCTTTTTATCATTGTACAACTTCTTTAATTTCGTCATAGCGGGTCACTTGCCAACCCTTGCCGTCAACCCAGGTGAGATAAGCTTTATAAAAACGTCCTGTTGAAGTTTGCATAATTGTTGCGGTAACACGCTGGTCCCCGTCGTTTCCAATCCAATACTCAACCATGTCCCCCTCAGGGATGCCTGTGGCTTGAGCAGTTGCTTGCTTTATTTCAATGCGATCCGCACTTCCGTCGTTATAATTCGTCACATGTGTCCCGGTTTGCGTTGTTCCGATAGGTGCCCAATCTCCAACATATGCTTTGATAACATTTGGATCGTTGGATGCCACTTCACGTACTTCTGATTCCTCTGATTCTTTCGATTCAGATTCTTTACTTTCAGTTGATTCCACCGATTCCTCAGATGATTCCGAATCTACTTCAGATTCTGTTTCTTGAATGATCATTGAAGATTCAGATTGTTTGGAATCAAGGGCTAAATCATTCTCGTTTGCCCCGTTTGATCCAGGATAAATTAATTCCAGCAGTAATATAAAGATAGCAAGAACAAGTAAACCAATAGATAATTTCAATACTAAATCAGAACGACCATTATTTTTTTTATTGTGTTTATTTCGCTGTGCACGAGATTGTATTTTATCTGACAAAAAACTCGCCTCCTAACGAATATCTTACCATTACTAGTTTACTACCGTTTAATAATTTGATTACAACATGATTACTTTTTTGATAAACTGATTACTTTCAGGCGTGCTTGAAGATTAAACATCGAATCAACCAAAAATATGGAAACAGCAATTGCGCCCGACACGAGTAGAGCTCCGTTTAAATAAACCGTGGCGCTACTATAATCGCCTTCAATAAAAGAAAAAACAGCTCGATAAATCCCTTCCCCCGGTACAAGCGGAAAAAATGCAGGTAAAAAATAAATAGTCGTGGGTGTTTTCAAAATACGGGCAAAATATTGCGAAAAGAGAGCTATGGTCAAACTTGCCAATAAAGTCGCAACCACATTTTCAAAAAACTGTAAACTAATCAAATATACAAACCATCCCAGAGCTCCCGTTAAACCGATATGGAAGAGAGAGCGTTTAGGAGACTGCAGCAGTACCGCAAATAAAACATCGGCAATAAAAGCAACGAGTGATTCAAAAATTATCGTAATCATCCGAATAATCTCCCTCCTAAAACTAATCCAAAACCAATCCCCATTGCCACAAAAACAGCAATTAAGAATGCTTCAAGTATTTTTGCCCCTCCGGACATATAATCTCCTCGGAATATATCCCGCACCCCATTTGTCATGGCCGTACCAGGCAATAAAGGCATAATTGCAGAAATTATCATAATATCTTGAGAAATCGGAACTGAAACGCTTGTCCCAATAAAATAAGTAAGCAGGGCAATAAAGAAACTTGCGACCATGTCAATAATAAAAGATGTTACACGCCAACGGCCACCATAATAGCGAATAAAAGCAACAGCTATTGAAATGGGAATGAGAGCTGTAAATTCTGTCCATCCGCCCTGATACATAATGGCAATCGCTTGGATAAACCCGATAAGGGCAATCGATTGAAATAATTCATTATACGTTTTTCCATTAATATCGTTCAGTTGCTTATAAGCCTCTTCGATTGTAATGACCCCACTAGTCACACGACGTGAAATATCATTGACTCTGGTAATATTTCCCAGATTCGTACTGCGCACACTGATTCGTTTGACAACAGTTATGGCATCCATCTCCGGACTATCCAAAGTCGCTATCAATCCAGTTGTAAGCGCCAAGGCATCAATCATTTTTAATTCTGTTAGATTCAATATTCGTGTAACAGTCTCCTCCACGCGATACGTCTCTGCATTGCTTTCCAGCATTATTTTCCCAGCGAGTACCGCTGTATCCATATAAAGTTCGTAATCCATATTCGGCATTACTCGGTCCCCCCTCGGTATTTTATGTGTGAATGTAGTATATCCTAAAAGTTGAATACTTTCTTTCATTTTCGATGGCTTTTAATTGACATTTAATTTCTATATTTATAAATTTAGTCTATAAACGTGCAGGAGGTATGTAAAATGGCTAAAATATTGATTACTGGTGCTAACGGGAATATAGGGACCGTATTAACCGAATATTTAAAACCAAATCATGAACTAACTTTAGTTGATGTCGAATTTACTAATTTGTCTGATACATTACTCGAAGGACTCATTTATTTGGATATCGATTTAGTCAAACCAGAAAATTGGAATGACTTGTTGACTGATATTGAGTACGTTATCCATTTGGCCGGTGATCCTAGTCCTGAAGCAGATTTTTACGGTACCTTACTCGATTTAAATTATAAAGTTCCCCATAATTTATTCGAAGCGGCTATAAAAAGCAACGTTAAACGCATTATTTTTGCCAGCTCTGTGCACGCAATTATGGGATATCCTAAAAATGTTCAAGTAAAAACATCAGATTATCCAAAACCGGCAGATGCATATGGTGTTTCAAAAGTATACATGGAAGCATTGGCTAGTTTCCATGCCTATACTTCCAAGCAAGAAGCGATTGGAATCAGAATTGGCGGTTTTGATAGTAAAATTGAACCCGGTGTAACAGATATGGACGGACTTGCCATATATTTGTCCAAAAGAGACATGTGCCATCTAATCGATTGCTGCCTGGAAGCCGAATTGGCTGAACCTTTCTTATTGGTCAATGGCGTCTCGAACAATCGCTTCCCGCGCATGGATATTTCCCAGGCGCATTTTGACATTGGCTATACACCTAAAGATGATGCCTTCAAAATGCTTCAAGATGGTGTATTGGATTTCAAGGAAGAAGATTCAGTCGACATGGAACCGGGCGAAGAATAAGATGGAAGGTTCCTTTCTGACGTTGCGGCAAGGCAACTTTATTTGTTATACTAGCAAATAAATACATTAGAAAAGGAATGAGATTTTTTTGGCAAAGAAAAAAGGATCTAACATCCAACGAAAAAATATCCAAACGAAAACATCTATTATCCACCCTTCTGTGGGTAATTATAAAAAAGAGACAGAAACTAAACAAACTGAACACGTTAATTCGTATACATTCTCAACAATCGGGATGTTCGCTGGCTTGATCATCGGTTATTTATTTAATGAAATAAATTGGGGCTTTGGAATCGGGTTATTTACAGGTGCCCTCATCGACTTTATTATCAATTTCCGCAAGAAAAAAAATTTCGAGGAAAAATTTAATCGTACATTAGAAAATAGTACAGATTAAACGATTGTGTTGCATTGTTTTATCGGCTATGGTAAGCTATATACAATTGAATAGGACACTTATCACAAAGGGGAGCCGGAAACGGCTGAGATTGAATGAGAATTCTAACCCTCTGAACCTGTTTCGTTAATGCGAGCGTAGGGATTGTGTGAGTTGAGAACACGTTAATAATTGTTTTCTCCTCCTTTGTAGTAGGTTAGTTCCATTCTACAATAAGGAGGAGATTTTTTTATGTCAAAAAATTTAAATGTCTGGATTGAAGCCACAATAATGGCAGCCTTAGCTACGGCGTTATCGTTCGTCCCACTAGAGATTGGTCCGAGCTTCACTATTACAGTTGGCCAGCCTGTACTAATCTTATATGCCCTACGTCGTGGCTTTGTTCCCGGTATGGTAGCAAGTTTTCTATGGGGAATCATGCATATTTTTGTCGCAAATGCAGACATCCTGACTCCTCTGCAAGGTTTTATTGAATATTTTGTTGCATTCGGATTCAGTGGGTTTGCCGGAATTTGGTCCAGCAAAACACAAAAAATGATGCAGTCAGATGATAAATTTCGCGCTAGCCTATATATAGTTCTCGCTTCTGTTGTCGGAACCGCAGCTCGATTCTTCTGGCATACAATCGCTGGTTATTATTTCTGGGGGCAATACGCACCAGAAGGATGGAGCCCTTGGTTTTATTCAATCGTTATGAATGGTGCCAGTGCCTTTGCTACAGCTACTTTTACAGTCGTTGTATTGTTGGTCATTGTTCGCACCACGCCTACTTTATTCCTGCCTAAAACGAAGAAACTAGGCTATTAATAAATTTTCCGTGTTCCAACAAACTATCGTTGGAACACGTTTTTTTGTGTTGACAAAAATCGTTTTCAGACCTATACTGAAATAGTTGCGCGGTCATGGCGGAATGGCAGACGCGCCAGCTTGAGGGGCTGGTGGGGGCAACCCCGTGGAGGTTCAAGTCCTCTTGGCCGCATACGATAAATTATTAAAGCCACCTAATCGGGTGGCTTTTTTTGTATAAATAATTGTTTGCGAAAACAAAACTGTTAGAAAAAAATTGCAGTGTAAGTAAAAAAATGCACAACTATTTGGATTTTACAGAGTCTTGTACAGACTGTTATCAAAACCTGTTCCTGGTTTCTTTGTTACCTTAGGTCTTTAATTCCTTCTCGATCAAATCTATTGCTATTTCGAAAGCCGTTATTCGCCGTTTAGCCAAAGTAATTTGTGATTTGTATCTTTCGCTATTTTCTTTCGCTTTTAGTGTCTTCAACGTTTCCCTCAATTTATGTAATATCGAAGCAATTTGTCTTTTTGCTTCGAGCAGCTCTTCTTTGGAATAGTCCATCCTCTTCATCCCCATGTTTCACATTATTTTCAAAGTCAACTTTCCTTTGCATCGTCCACATACATATTTAGCGGTATTTATTTTCTTTTTCCTTGGGATCATTTGCCCACAATCTGAACACATATAATGAAGCAATTTTTCTTTTTCAAGTTCAGAGCGTAAATCCTTCACGTAGCGACTACCACCTGTCGCAGCTAATAACTGCTTAAAATCTTGATCCCTATGACGATAACCTTTCCCTTCCAAATGTAAATGGTAATGACAAAGTTCGTGCTTTATAACAGAAATTAACTCTTCTCTTCCATATAATTCCCAAACCCTTTTATTGAAATCGAGATTATGACTACGTAATAGATAGCGCCCCCCGGTCGTTTTCAAACGTGGGTTGAAAGTTGCTTGGTGTAAAAACGGACGGGAAAAATATTTTAAGGAAATATCCTCAACTAGTTGTTGTAACATCATTTGATTCATGCTTCATTCAGCCTTTCTAAATCCCAGGTGAACTACTCGGGCATGAATGCCCGAGCTTCTGGGAACAACGCTGCCTTACCCGATGGGTTTCCAACGGGCAGCGGGTACGTCTCTTGACCAGAGCCAGTCCCTGGCTCGTGCCGTTTACCGTCCGGCGGACGCTTTGGCAAGGATATTCCTTGCGGCATTGATATCCCGGTCGTGATGCGCGTGGCATCCCGGACAGGTCCATTCGCGGATGTGGAGCGGCTTCTTTCCGTCCGGACGCCCGCAGGCAGAACAATCCTGGCTCGTGTAAGACGCGTTAACCAGGACCAGGTTCTTTCCATACCACGCGCACTTGTATGCCAGCATGGACTTGATTATCGCCCAGCTGGCGTCCGCGATGGAGCGGGAAAGTTTCCGGTTCTTCATCATGTTTTGGGTGCGTAAATCCTCCAGGACGATAGTGTCGTAGTTTTGGACGAGGTGGGTCGTGTACTTGTGCAGATAATCGTTGCGCTGATTCCGGATTTTGCGGTTGTACTTCGCGACCATCTCTTTCGCCTTCTGGACGTTGCGGAAGGACGACAGTTCCAACTCTTCTCCGGTCGTTTCCTTATGCGCTTCCATCTTTTCCAAAGCAAGCCGACGGCGGCGGGCTAATTTTCGTTCCCACGTTCGTTTCTTTTTGGCCAGGGAGCGTTCGAAGTGTTTGTTATTAAGCTTTGTTCCATCAGAATGGATAGCTAGATGTGTGAGACCCAAGTCAATACCAATGGATTTTTCGGTGAGGGGCAGCTTCTTCATCTCTTCCTCCACCAGGATTGAGGCGGTATATTTGCCGGTCGATTCTTTCCGGATGACGGCACTCTTGATTTTTCCGCGGATGCGATCCAGGCCGTAGGCCTTCATCAGCCCCAGCTTCGGTAGTTTCAGATAGTGGTTATCCACCACCTGGATGTTCCCGTTGACGCAATTGGATTTGTAGCTGTTTTTCGGACGCTTGCGTGACTTGAAGCGGGGGAAGGCGTTCTGTTTCTGGAAGAAGCGGTCGAAGGAGTCGGCCAAATCGGCGGACGCATACAGGAGGCTGGTGCTCTCCGCCTCCTTCAGGAACGGAAATTCCCACTTCATCGCTTTGATGAGGTAGTTCATCCCAAACTTATTGACGAAGGAGCCGCCGTTCTCATAGCGTTCCTTCTGCATGGCCAGTAACTGGTTCCAGAGGAATCGGTTCAGCGTAAAGTTCCGTTCAATAGACTGTTTCTGCTGGATAGTTGGGTAAA